>NCBI01000023.1 GCA_002255365.1 Chromatiales bacterium 21-64-14 | reverse complement strand
AAACTTTATTCCCTCCGTCCCCTTAAGACCCACAGGGCGGCCTCGTTCCGCCGTCAGGCGGCGGCGTAGGTCATCGGTTCTCCGGTCTCGAGCAGGCTCTTGAGGCTGCTGATGACGGCCGGCCAGCCGTTGTTGATGCCGCGGAACGTGTCGGGATTCGCCTCGAGGTCCTCCGGCAGGAGGTTCTCGTGGATCAGACGCAGCCGGACCTGCCGGCCCACCGGCGTAAGTTCGTAGGTGACGCGCGAAGGACCCTCGCGCATCGCGGCGACTTCGGGCGCGTCCTTCATGCTCCAGGTGTAGACCAGCTTGCGGCAGGGTTCCCAGACCAAAACCTCACCGGTGTGATCGCCGCACCCTTCCGTGCCCTTGGGCGCAAGGATGCGGATCCGTCCGCCCGTCCTCGGCTCCAGCTCGATGCGGAAGCCGAACCAGTATTTCTCGCTGAAGTCGCCGTTGGTCAGCGCCTCCCAGAGTTTCTCGGGCGTGGTGCGGATATAGGTCGCATAGACGAATGTCGGCTTTTCCATGGTGGTCATCCTTTTTTGCGGTTTTCGAGACCCTTTTTCAGTTCACTCAAGGCCTGCAACCGATGGCGCTCGTATTTGCCGATCCAGCGCGCGTAGATCTCGTGCAGTGGCATCGGGTTGAGATAATGCAGCTTCTCGCGCCCGCGCCGGACCACGGCCACCAGGTCCGCCGCCTCGAGCAGCGCCAGGTGCTTCGCAACCGCCTGCCGCGTCATGTCGAGGTGCGCCGACAGCTGGGTCAGCGTCTGGCCGTTGTCCTTGTACAGTTCATCGAGCAGCTTGCGGCGGCTCTCATCTGCCAAGGCCTTGAACACGGCATCCATGTGACCCGATAATATGCAACTGAATGGTTGCATGTCAAGCCGTCCCATACGACGGGCACGACCGACCAGGGCGCCACGGCACGGCACGGCCTGATAAGGATGGGACGTTCGTTGGATGCCTGCGGGGCGCCGCTACCCTGCCCAAGCGCGCGCGGGACGGCCCCGTCACGCCCGTTGGTGCGGGGCTTCCGGCGGCTGCGCCATGAAGGCGCGCCACGTCGGGTTCGGCTGCCAGGCCGGGAGCAGCGCCGTGCGCGCCTCGTCTTCAGGCATGCCCTGCCAGCGGCGATAGAGATAGAGAAAAGCGGACACGCGGTAGTTCGCGGCGCAGTGTACCCAGACGCGCTCGTCCTTAAGGCCCTCCATGAGGCCGATGAAACGCTTGAGGTGTTTGGGCCCGGGCGCGTCGAACGGCACCGGGATGTGGTGGTAGCTCATGCCGAGCTCGGTGACGATGCTGCCTTCCTCGGGGATGGCGCGCTCGGAATCGGGCATCGCCAGGTTGATGACCGCGCTGAATCCGGCCGCCGCGATGGCCTGGAACCCCGCCTCGTCGGGCTGGCCGGACGAGCACAGCCGCTCCGAGATGCGCAGGTAGTGGGTAATACGTTCAATGCTCACGCCCTCCCCCCTCCCGTTGCGGAACCGCTAACCATCCCCCACACAGGGTGTAATAGGCCCCGCGATTGCACCGGACGGCACGACAGGAACCGCCCGTGGCTTCCGGTCGTTCCACCCAACTGCGCTGCGCGCACTGTGCCCGACCCGGCTTTGCCGATGCGGGTGAAATTGACCCGTCCCCGCGTTATTGCCCCGTCTCCTCCCGCAGGTTGGTCGCGGTCCCGATGCCGGTGGCCACCGCCGGCAGGATACCCCGCTCCACGTAGACCGGCCGCGCGATCGCGCGCAGCGCCGGCAGTTTGCGCGCGAACACGACGGCGCCGATGACGCAGATCACACCGCAGCCCAGGACCGTCTCCGGCGCCCCGACGCGCGCGGCGATCGCCCCGGCGAGCAGGCTGCCGAACGGGGTCATTCCCATGAACGCCATGATGTAGAGCGCCATCACCCGGCCGCGCATCTCCTCGCGCACGAGGACCTGGACCAGGGTGTTGCTGGCGGCCATCTGGATCATAAAGCCGACGCCCGTCACGGCCATCAGGACGAGGGACAGGGGCAGCGAGCGCGACAGGCCCAGGGCGATCAGGCTGATCCCGAACGTGCCGGCCGCCAGCGGAATCAGCCGTCCGAGACCGAGCACCGTGCGCCGCGTAGCGAGGAACAGCGCGCCCGCGAGTGCCCCGACCCCCATGGCGCCCATAAGGAAGCCCAGGGTATGCGCGCCACCGTGCAGGGTGCGGGCGGCGATGACGGGCAGCAGCACGGTGTAGGGCATGCCCACCAGGCCGAGCAGCACCAGCAGCAGGAGTATGGCGCGGATGGGCGCAAACCCGTGGACGTAGCGCACGGCGTCGCGCAGTTCGTGCAGGACCTTGTGCGTGCTGCGCGCGGGCCGGCGCGCGATCACACCCATGGCGAGCAGCGAGGCGATGACTGCCAGGTAGCTGACGCCGTCGGCGAGAAAGCACCAGCCCTCTCCCACCCAGGCGATGAGCAGGCCGGCGATGCTGGGCCCGATCAGGCGCGCGGCGTTCACCATCGAGGAGTTGAGCGCCACGGCGTTGGGCAGGTCCGCGCGGTCCTCGATCAGGTCCACCAGCAGCGCCTGCCGGGTGGGCATGTCGAAGGCGTTGATCCCGCCCTGCAGCGCCTGCAGCACGAGGATCTGCCACACCTGGATGGTACCCGAGAGCGCCAGCGCCGCCAGGACGAAGGATTCCACCATGGCCAGGGCCTGCGTGACGATCAGCAGGCGGTGGCGGTTGAGCCGGTCGACCCACACACCGGCGAACGGGGCGAGCAGGAAGGTCGGCAGCTGGCCGACGAAACCGAGCAGCCCCAACACGTCGGCGGAACGGGTCAGGCGCCACACCAGCCAACTGGTGGCCAGGCGCGTCATCCAGGTGCCGATGAGCGAGATGCTCTGGCCGGCGAAATAGAGCCGGTAGTTGCGATGCCGCAGCGCGCGCAGCAGCAGCGACAGCCGCGGCTCGGTGTGCCGCACTTCGGTGTTGCGCCGCCACCCCAATGGCTCCGCCCTCTACGTAGTCCCGTCATCGGCCGAGGCGTCAGGGTACCGGGAAATGCGCTGGTCCGAAACGCACCGTGCGGCGTGACTAACGGTCCACGATCGGTCGTGCCGCCCGGAGATGGATGGGTCCCGTCAGCGTGCTATCGGCGCGAGATCGGGTTCAGAAACCGTGGGTGTCCCGGTTTTACGTCCCGGTTTTACGCCGGTTTTACGGGGTTGGAGCCCCGCGGGCCAGAAGCGGGCCGGCTATTTAGTAAAGTCTTTGGTTGACTATTTGTGGCGGGCGTTCGATAGTAAAGCTTATGCTTAACTCTTTGGCACCGCTCGACGGGGTGTTCCGTGCGCTGGCGGATCCCACGCGCCGCGCAATCGTGGAACGGTTGATGCGCGAAGACGCCTCGGTCAGCCAACTTGCCAGGCCCCTCCCAATGTCGCTGGCGGCGGTCGTGCAGCATGTCGCGATACTCGAAGAAAGCGGCCTGGTGCGAACGCAAAAGACCGGTCGGGTCCGCACTTGCCGAATCGATCCACAGGCCCTAGCCGTGGTTGAGGACTGGCTCGCGCAGCGGCGCTGCATCTGGGAGGGGCGCCTCGATCGCCCTGGACGGCACTGAGGGCGGTGCGGGCACGTCCTCACGAGAGCACGGCACGGCCGCGCACTTGGATCGACTCGGGCAGCTCTTTAAAGAGCGCGGTTGCCCATGCGGCGTTGCGGACGCCACTGCGGTGCCCATTTACTTGGGTGTAAATTGCGCTTCTCGCAGGGGAAATCGGGGACAGACCACGAATCCCACGCAACTTCCGGTAGCAAGGTAGAATCCGTGGTCTGTCCCCGATTTTCCGTCCCCGATTTTCCGATTTCCCCCTCGTCGGTCTCCGTCAAGGGTCCTCCCGGTGCAACGCCGTCTCCATGCCCCGAGGGGACAGGAGAATCTCGGATTCCGTTTCTTGCGTGCCGGAGCTGCCGTCGATCCGTCAGCGGCTAAACGTCAGGTATCCGACCCGGACCGACCCCTCAAATGTCCCGTCTGCGGAAACGACGGCCGGCGGCAGTCGACCGCTGGGCGAGGGATCCCCCGCTCAGCGGTCAAGAAATATCCGTTGGCCTCCGAAATCAGGTCAGACCGACGCGAGCGAAATAATAATTATGCGGCCTTGCGGCGGCGCAGAAAGACCAGTCCCCATCCGAGCACCCCGGCACCGAGCAGCGCGAGCGTGGGGGGGTCGGCTACAGTTGGAGCGGACGCTTGCACATCGACTGTGAAGCTTCGATCCGCTCCCGTCCCCCACGTCCAGACGTAGGTGCCGGGCGTCAGCCCGAGGGAGGCGAAACTGCCGTTCCATGTTGCGCTATTGGTGAGATTGGTATCGGAGACGTAGTTTGCAGGGACGTACACGTCGGGATAATAGTAGTTGGTATTGGAAACATTAATTCCGACATCCGAACCGGATGAGCTGGCAGCAGCGGTAAAACCGCCAGTCCCAAAAGGCTGCGAGACAAGGGATGGGATCGTATAAGCCCAAAGGGTTGGGGAAGCGCCCATGCTTATGAACGATGCCGATGGGTCTACATGCGACGTGTGAGATGTGTAGGTGAATGAACCGAGGCCGGTCGTATCGATCGCACCGCTACCATTCGCGACGACATTGCTGCCCTGCTGCGTGAGTGTCACCGTGTAGGGACTCGCCTGAGCGTGCGGGGCGGTCAGCCCGACAAGCATGAGACCCAGCGAGCCGGCTAAGAGAAGATTCTTCATGGCCTTGTCTTCCTCAATCCATGTGGATGAAATTTCGGTTGCACCTAACCTAGGCACGAGTGCAGCCCGCGTTCGGAGCAGCTTCGCGGGCGCTGAGGCAAGAATGGGGCCATCATAATATTAACTTTACATATCAAATAGATAAAATAACTCTTGGGCTTCGTGACCGATCTGCGGGCAGACTCTGTAAAATTCCGTGACGTTGGGTCTCCGGCCCATACCCGGGAAGATTCTACATATCATTTAAAAACAATATGATATATTAAACGTACGCGATTGAGGTCGCGTCGCTCATATTGTTTTACATAATTATTAATATATAGTTATAAAAATGTCATTTCGTAGCGCAGCGTAATTCAACTTACTGTTAATAAACTAGAAAAAAATTTCGTAGGCCTGTAAAAAAACTGACACTGGGATCCTCCTGAGGTCGCAGGCATGGCCATCGCGGCCCGGTAACCATTCCGGTTCAGGGCCCGTTACGTCCCAGGTCCAGGTGGTACTTGTTGGCGAGGGCGTAGAACGTGGGGCGGGTGATGCCCAATAGTTCCGCGGCCTGGGAGACGTTGCCGTTGGCGCAGCGCCCGCAGCAGCGCCTGGCACTCGGCGTTCTCCCGCACCTGGCGCAGGCTGAAAGGCAGGGGGTCCGCGTCGCCGGGTTCCAACTCCAGCTCCTGGGCGGTGATCTGCTTGCCCTCGGCCATGATCACCGCGCGTTTGACGCGGTTCCCCAGCTCGCGGATGTTGCCCGGCCAGGTATGGGCCTCGATCGCCTTCAATGCGTCGGCGGAGAAGGAGAGCACCGTGCGTCCGTGCTGCTGGGCGTAGCGGTCCAGAAAGTGGCGGGCCAGTACTACTGCCTCGCCTTGGCGTTCACGCAGCGCCGGGATGCGGATGGTCACTTCGCTGATGCGGTAGTAGAGATCCTCGCGGAACGCGCCCTCCGGAACCAATTTCTGGAGATTCCGATGGGTGGCGCATACCACGCGCACGTCCACCGGAATCTCTTCGAAAATGAGCATATACAAATTGGTTTCAATCCGCGCCCGCTCTCACTAGCGAGCGATGCTGCCGAATCTGCACGAGTGGCGCCCAGAAATTACGAGCTTCAATCCGCACATCTGCCGTAATGAACGTCTTCCACTGAATGGTGTTAAAATGTCGCCAGCGTCGCGGGCGGCTATCATAGCCCGGTACCGCCGCATTGCAGTGCGGACAGCGCAACGGGACATCCGCTCGCCACTGAACGGTGACGGCAATCTCCCCCAGCGGGCGGTCGGCCGAGGCTTGCGTGACGTTCACTGCCGTTACCTCCCATGGCAGGGTGAGGCCCAAAAGCGTTTGGTAGAGTTCCGTATCGCGCATAGTTCCGCGATACTCCCCCGGGGCCAGGGTTTAGGCTAGATCTCCTCTGCCCACTCAGGAACCCTGAAGAGCCACAATTTTTCACCAATTGTTGCGGGAACTGCAATCATGGCCCTTAAAGTCATTGGCGCCGGATTTGGGCGGACCGGGACATTGTCGGTGTACACGGCGCTCAAGCAACTTGGCTTCCCGTGCTACCACATGTTCGAAGTGCTGGAGAACAAGGACAACAAGTCGCACCTGGACTTCTGGCGCAAGGTGGCCAATACGGAGGCGGGTACGCAGCATGACTGGGAACAGGTATTGTCAAAATATACCGCAACGATAGACAACCCCGCCTGTTGTGTATGGCGTGAACTGTTGGCCGCGTATCCCGACGCCAAGGTGATACTTACGCTGCACCCGCGTGGTGCCGACGCCTGGTATGAGAGCACCATGGACACCATCTATTTCACGGAGACCATGTGGCAGTTCAAGGTGCTGAAATTTACCACACCCTTCGGGCACAAATTTGGCGACATGTCTCACAAGCTCATCTGGGAACGCTCACACAAGGGAACGATGAATGACCGTGGAAAGGCCATCGCCCATTATCATCAGCACATCGCGGATGTTAAGCGCGCGGTTCCGGCGGATCGGCTGCTGGTATTTTCCGCCGACCAGGGTTGGAAACCCCTTTGTGATTTTCTTGGTGTCGCGGTACCTGAAACCGAATTTCCCAACGTCAACGATCGCACCGCCATTAAAAAGACGTTGAGTGACCTGACCCGGGGCGCCTATGGCATCCTTGGCATAGGCGCGGCGCTCATTGCCGGTTCGATTTATGAAGCAGTGCGCTTGTTCGGCTGAATGCGGACGCAAACGGTGACTGGTTCTGTCTCACGACCCGGCGATTCACTGCATCGCAGGTCGATGCGTTCCCAACATTGATAAACTGATCCACCCCCTTACCCCCGCGCTCCAATCCACTGATTAACGGCCAGCAGCCGTGGTCCCAATGCCGGCTTCGCTCCGATTTCGTCGTGCCCGTTTCATCCATCGACAAATATTGTGTTGCATTTTTCACTACAAATAGTGGCCCACGTGGCGTGACGTCGTGCGGCCTTCGCGTTTCATCCTGGCGTCATTTTCCGGTCACCGTGCGGCAACACCACGGTGGATAAGCTACGCGACGACTGCTGAGTCCCCCGCCGGGGGCGGCGTTTGAGGGAAGGAGGGTGTCATGGGACCAATCGGAAAGAAACCGCTGACGGTCGCGCTTGGTACGCTACTGGGAAGCGCACTGGGAGCGATATCACCGCTGCACGCTCAGGATCACGACCAGCATATCCACGCGACTGCCACACCAATCAAGCACGTCATACTAATCATCGGCGAGAACCGCACGTTCGATCACGTGTTCGGCACCTTCAAGCCGAATCCGGGGGAAACCATCGAGAACCTGCTGTCCGAAGGCATCGTCAACGCGGATGGCTCACCGGGGCCGAATTTCAACCGTGCCATTCAGTGGCAAGCCACCGATACCGGCGCCTACTCGATCCATCCAGTTAAAACCGTGCCTTACCAGACCCTCGGCCCGGTAACCACGACTGGGACACCAGCGGACGCGCCCTACTCCTCGGTAAGCGCCGCGCAGGCAGTCGAGCCGGCGCTTCCGACCGACGCGTACCGCCTGCTTACCATCGGCGGCAGCGGCTTGGCGGCGGGCAGCACCGTCGACACGCGTTTCCCTGCCGATCTGGCCAATGGCCCCTACGACATTACCCAATATCTCAGCTACGACGATTACGCCGGCAGCCCCGTGCATCGCTTCTTCCAGATGTGGCAGCAGGCCGACTGCGACCGTAGCGCCGCGACGCCACGTAACCCCAGTGGTTGCCAGAACGATCTGTGGCCCTGGGTAGAGGCCACCGTGGGCGCCGGCAGCAATGGCAAGCCGCAAGCCGCCGACTACGCCCAAAACGGCTACCACGAAGGACCGATCTCCATGGGCTTCTACAACATGGCGGACGGAGACGAAAGTTACTTCGCGCAGCTGGCACGTGAATATGCCATGAGCGACAATTTCCACCAAGCGGTGATGGGTGGGACAGGCGCGAATCATGTCGCGATCGGCTACGGCACGGCGCTGTACTACGCCAACGCCAAGGGCAAACCGGCCACACCGCCCGCGAACCAGATCGAGAACCCCGATGCGCAGCCCGGTACCAACAACTTTTATACCGAGGACGGATACAGCGGGGGCTCCTACGTGAACTGCGCGGACGCTGCTCAGCCCGGAGTGGCTCCGATCCGCGACTACTTGAAGTCGCTCCCGTACCCGGCGTTTCGCAACGGAGATTGTCAACCGCACGCGTACTATCTCGTGAACAATTACAACCCCGGCTATTTGGGCACCGGACAGCCAGCGCCGCTCGGGCCGGACAAGTTCACGGTCCCTCCAACCCGACAGCCCAACCTGGGTCTGCTGCTAAGCCGCCATCACATCTCGTGGCATTACTATGGGGAAGGCTGGGCCGGCGGGCAGGAGACCGGTGAGAATAGCTCGTACTGCAACATCTGCAATCCGTTCCTGTATTCCACCCAGATCATGACTAACCCCGCGTTGCGTCAGAACCTCAAGGGCATACGCGATCTGTACGCCGACATCGGGGACGGCACGCTCCCGGCGGTATCGATCGTCAAACCCGACGGCTACCTGGACGGCCATCCCGCGTCCTCGAAATTCGAGCTGTTTGAAGCGTTCTCGCGCAAGATCGTCGACGCGGTGAAGGCCAATCCATCGCTATGGAAGGATACGGCTATCATCATTACGGTGGATGAGGGCGGTGGTTACTACGACTCGGGTTATATCGAACCGATCGATTTCTTCGGCGATGGCCCGCGTATTCCGCTTATCGTAGTATCGCCGTACTCCAAGGGAATCGGCGTAGTTCATACTTACGGCGATCACATTTCATTCGATAAGTTCGTCGAAGCGAACTGGCGGATCGGGACCATCTCGTCGCGCAGCCGCGACAACTTGCCCGATCCGATCACGGCCAAAGGCAATCCTTACGTACCGATCAATGCACCTGCGATTGGCAACCTGATGACGATGTTCGATTTCGGGCATCGGGAAACGGACGACCGCGAGCGTCACTGACCAGACGTTCGCGCTCCGCGACTTGAGGGCGGCGGATGCCGCCCTCTTTTTTTCGGCTAAACGCGACCACCCATTGGTCAGTCTGATTTCGCAAGCGAGCACCATCCACCGCAACGGTTCGTGACGGCGGGGAACCGGCCACGGCGTCGGTAAAGTTGGACGACCGCCTCGCATGCATTATGGAATTGGGCATTATCGGGAATGTCTCTTAGTTGGTGCCCGGGTACCCGTATCGTTAAAGAAATGTCCACGGAACCCACGAACCAAGGTCCGAGGTTCACATACGTTCCATGGCTGACCTCAGCACGGCTTGGCTGGGGGCTTGAACGCCCGGCCCTTCGATAAGCACCATCGGATTAGCGGGATTCAAGTATGAGCCCCTACTCGCCCCCCTTACCCCCGGGATGCTTTCGGCTTGTGCTTATTCGTCCGACCCCGTCGCAGCTTGCTGACGGCGGAGGCGTACCATCAAGGTCGCGACCGCCCTGCTATAGGGCGCGCGCGGGTGCGCCGCGCAATATCGTTTGATCCAAGCCATTGCGCCATTGAATTTGGGGCGTGCGATGATATTGTCGGTTTTTGGGCTAAACATGTCGTAGGCCGTGATGAACCCCGCCGTCCATTCCCTGTACACGAAATACTTCGGCTTCGATTCGGACATTGACATAAACTGGCCGCAGGAGTGCGCACCGATTCCATACATGCGGGATTGGCCGTTCGAATCGGCGGCCAGAACCGGGGCAGTCAAGATCACCCCGGTCAATGCCAACAATAATAGCTTACGCATACGATTCCACCTCCATGGCCGTCCGGTGCGCACGTACCGGGTCACGTCAACGGAACTTAGAATAAATGTGGCACCGGCGGCGGGGGCGGTCCGCCCTGGCCCTTTACCGTCGGGGCGTAGCGCCCGCGGAAGGTGATGAAAACGGCACCGGGATCGTCGATGCCGGCCGGCTGGCCGGTACGCGAATTGATGCGCACCGTCACCAAGCCCGGTGGCTGCGGGAGGAATCTTTCCGGCTGCCCCTTGAGCGCCGCGCGCATGAACGACATCCACATCGGCAGTGCCGCGCGGGCACCGGTCTCGGCGTGGCCGAGCGGCGTCACATGATCGAAGCCGACCCATGAGACCGTGACCAGCGCCGGATTGAACCCCGCAAACCAGGCATCACGTTGACGATTGGTGGTGCCGGTCTTCCCGGCGAGATCGTTGCGCCCGAGGGCGCGTGCCGCCTGGCCGGTGCCGTGCTGAATCACCCGGTGCAGCATCTGTACCATTAGATAGTCGTTCTGGGCGCTGATCGCACGCGGTGCGGGTCGCGGCGCGGCCGGTGGGGCCGCGGCCGCCGCGGTGGCATCGGAGGCAGTGGCATCGGACACTGTTGCGTCGGAGACAGTGGCATCTTCGGCGCTCGCGGGTAACGCCGCGGCACCGGCACCGGCCGCGGCCGGCTGGGGGGGCTCGGATACCGGGCAATCGGGGCATGCCACTTCGGGATCCGACTGGAATACGACATTGCCCTGCTGATCGACGATACGGTTGATGAACCACGGCTTGATCCGGAATCCGCCGTTGGCGAATACGCTGTAGGCGCGCGCGGATTCCAACGGAGATATGCTTCCGCTGCCGAGTACCAGGGTCAGATTATCCGGGATGCGCGCCGGGTCGAACCCGAAGCGCGCTGCGTACTGGCGCGCATAGTCAACGCCAATATCCTGGAGGATGCGGATCGAGACCAGGTTGAGGGAATCGATCAGGCCGGTCTGCAGCAGTACCGGCCCCAGGAAGGTCTTTTCGTAGTCCTCGGGACGCCAGTCGAATCCCTGCCCGGCGGGGAGCACGACCGGGGCGTCATTGATCATGGTAGCCGCTGTGAATCCCTTGGCCAGCGCGGCGGAGTAGACGAACGGCTTGAAACTCGACCCCGGTTGGCGATAGGCCTGGGTAACGCGGTTGAAATGGCTCAGCCGGAACGAGAAGCCGCCGACCAGCGCGCGGATTGCGCCGTCGCGCGGCGCGATCGACACGAGCGCTCCCTGGACCTTGGGGATTTGGGCGAGGCGCCAGGAACCGTTGGCGAGGTGCTGAATACGCACCACATCGCCGAGCTTTGCGATCTGCGCCGCGTTCGCCGGCACCGGGCCGGTGTGATCCTGATCGACATAGGGCCGAGCCCAGGAAAGTCCACTCCAGCCGACCGTCACTTGTTTACCGGCGCCGAGGTAGACCTGGATGCTGTTCACCCCCACCCCCGACACAACCCCGGGCACTAGGCCGGCGATCGTACTGAGCCGCTGCAGCGCCTTGTCCATCGCCGCGGGGCTCAGTTCTGCGGCGTTGAGGTGCGCCTCCGGTCCGCGATAGCCATGTTCGGTGGTGTAGCGCAATAAGTCCCAGCGCAGTGCGTGGTTGGCGGCGGCCTGCAGGCGGGCGTTGATTGTCGTATAGACCCGGTAACCGTCGGTCAGCGCGGCGGAGCCGTAGCGCTGATATACCGCGTCGCGCACCATTGCGCCGACGTAGGCCGCATCCACCTGCGGTGCGAACGAGTGCAGGGTGGCGGTAATGGGCGCCGCTGAAGCCGCTTGGTACTCTGCCTCACTGATGTCGTCCAGGTCGCGCATGCGCCCGAGCACGTAGGCACGCCGATGCAGCGCGGCGGTGGGATTGGTGATCGGGTTGATCTCCGAGGGTGCCTGCGGCAGACCCGCCAACATCGCGATCTCGGGCAATGTCAGCTGCATGAGGTCCTTGCCGTAATAGACACGCGCCGCTGCCTCGATCCCGTATGCCCCCTGTCCCAGGTAGATTTTATTGAGATAAAGCGCCAAGATCTGCTGCTTGGTGAGCAGTTGGTGCATACGGATCGCAACCAGGATCTCGCGTGCCTTGCGTGCGTAGGTCTTGCGCGCCGTCAAGAAGAAATTGCGCGCGACCTGCATGGTGATCGTGCTACCGCCCTGGTCCTTGCGCCCGGTGAGCACCAAGTGAATCGCGGCGCGTAACAGTCCCTCCCAGGAGACGCCCGGCTCGTGGAAGAAATTGGCGTCTTCCGCGGCCAGAAATGCCTCGCGGACACGTGCGGGGATGCGCTCATAGGGGATCGGGATGCGCTGTTTGGTGCCGTATTCGGCGATCAGCCCGCCGCCCGCCGCGTATACGCGCAGCGGTTCCTGCATGTGCATGTCGCGAATCTGCGCCGCAGTGGGTAGGCCCGGCAACACCACACGATAGACCCATACAGACGCCGCCACAGCGACCATCGCGCCCAATGCTGCAAGCGCGATCATGGTGCGGCCAAACCAGCGTCGGATGGACATGGGCAGGGGTGGACCGTTTCAATACGTCTTCGGCGGCATGCGTACCGGCGCGCCGGCGGAGCGACTGGCGCTAAAACCGAGGGATGCCGGACCTCAAGTTTACAACAGTGCCCGCTCATTGTTGAACGTTGCACACGCTGGGGCCGCCCAGGCCCGCAGGCCGCCCATGCAGGGATTGGATTCGGAACCGCCCCAACGGTTCCAATGCAAGACAAGGCAGGCGCCGCTGTCAGCACTACATAAAATAACAACTAAATGTATTTATTAATATTTAAGCGGTGAGAACCCGAAGCAGGTTTATCTTCCCGGCACACGCGATCCACTGGGACGGAGATCGCGTGTGTCGCCAAGGCGGGAAAATAAACCTGGGTCGTTTGTCACTGGGCAGCGCCCAGGATGACGCGCGGTGCTTACTTGGGGACGGACCCGCCGGTCGCGGACTTGACCCCTTCCACAATGCGAAACGCGGTGCCCACCGTCTTGGCAATATCGCCCATATCGGCCGGTACGATCATGACGTTTGCTTGCTTGGCGATGCCACCCCATTGGGCGATAAACGACTCCGCAACCTGCATCTGCATGGCGTCCCGGGCCCCCGCCGCTTCCAGGGCTTTACCTACCATCTGCAGGGATTGGGCAGTCGCCTCGGCTACGACCAAAATGGCCTTGGCCTCGCCTTCGGCGCGCAATACGCGGGCCTGCTGCTCACCCTGTGCTTGATTGATAGCGCCCTGACGCGCGCCCTCTGAGACATTTATCGCCTGCTGGCGTTCGCCTTCCGACGTGGCCACGCGCGCGCGTTTCTCCCGCTCGGCCGTGATCTGCAGTTCCATCGCGCGAATGACATCTTCGGGCGGCGTAATGTCTCGGATTTCATAACGCAGCACCTTGAGCCCCCAAGTCGTCGCGGCTTTGTCGAGCTCGGAGACCACGGCCGCGTTCAGCGCCACGCGCGAGGACAGGACCTCATCCAGATTGCGCTGGCCCACATCAGAGCGCATAACAGTCTGGGCCAATTGAATCATCGAGGCGGTTGGATTACTGGTCCCATAGGCCGCGGCCTTAGGATCGGTGATCTGAAGGTATAGCACCCCGTCGATCGCGATCTGGGTATTATCTTTGGTGATACACACCTGCTTTTGGACATCAATCGGTGTTTCCCGCAGATCAAAGGCGTATGCCACTCGGTCCATGACGGGGATCAGCACGTTGAGTCCGGGCCCGAGCACCTTATGAAAGCGGCCCATGCGCTCCACAACCAGGGCGTGCTGCTGGGGGACTGTTTTGATACCCGCTCCTGCGATCAGTAGCGCGACTACGGCCAAGACGGCCAGAACAATCAGTAGGTCCATGGTATTACTCCGGGGTGGTGCGGTGAGTGTCCAAGGGGGCGAGTTGCAAGGTGTTGCCCTGGCGGCCAGCGATGCGCAGCAAGTCACCGGGCTGAACCGGGTCTACCGGCAACTCCAACAGTTTCGCGCCCCAGGTCGTGCCACGGTATTCGACCCGAAAACCTTCGGGCAGGACGGTCTCGACACGTACCAATTGCCCCGTATCTTCCGCCTCCAACTGGCGCGTGCCCGCAGTGGGTTTAAGCAGGCGCCGGCGCAGGAAGTGCGCCACCGGCAAGCTCACGAGGGCCGCCACGGCGACCCCGCCCAGCACTACCGTTGTAGCAAACCCCATAAAGGCGAGCGCACTGCCCACCGCAAACGCCGCGGCGATCGCCATCAGATAAAACGTCAGGGTCTGGATTTCAATGGCCAGCGTGACGGCGGCCAAGACTGCGAGGATCAGGCCCATCGGGCACCTCCGCGCATAGGTCGTAACGCGCTACGGATATGATTGTACATTGCTTATGACCGAACTGCACCAAATGGCACAACGCAACCGACCGTCATATTCATCCGTGCCGGGTTCCGGCAACTGCACGGGGCACCGGCACGGCACGCTCCCACGCCGAACGCCGAACGCCGAACGCCGAACGCCGGTTCGATATGATCCGCCGCCGGCTTCAGAAGTAGTGCTCCCAACCCAGCTCCACGCTTGCCAGATTGTAGCGCTGATGGCCATAGCTGGCCGTCAGACGTAGTCCGTTTTGTTTTCCCAACGTGAATTGCGCGCTGGCGCGCAAACGCCAGCCGGGCACCGTACCACCCAGCATCCGGCCCTGCCAGTGGGCTGAAACCTCACTGGTAACACCCCGCGGCCACTGTGCCGCCAATCCCGCCCGCACCCCGCCGGCCAGCGCATAGTTACCACTCACCGAACCGTTGACGTCGAGCGCTGCGATCGAAAATACATAGGCCTGCAGATGGTCCGTAAGAGGCCATGCCATGCCGGGGCCACCCTCCAGGTAACCGCCGAGGTCGCCGCGCGGTGCGGCCCGTTCCCCGTCCAGCCCGTAGCGGCGCACGCCGGTGGCGACCTGCCAGGACCAAGGATGAAACAGGCCGTCGCGCATACCAAGCTGCTGCACACTGAGCACCCGCGCGTCGGCCAAGGTCACCTGGCCGGGGCGAACCAGAAGTCCGAGGTTCAGAAACTCGATCTCGCTGCCCTTCAGGTACCCGCCGGGCGGATCGAGCCGGTCATGGTAAGCGGGCCGCCAGCGCAACAGTGCCGCGGTGGTTCCGTCGCTTGCGCGCATACCGAGACTCACCCGCCCGCTGGCGTGGCCCTCGTCCGGAGACAGCCGGGGCTGCTGCAACGCCTCGAAGTTCGGTTGCTGCTCGATCTTGCTGCGTGCCAACAGCGCCGCGCGATCGCGCGGCAGTCCCGCGGCGCGTTTCAGACTGCCGTTCTGGAAGTGGTAATACAGCGCTTCGTGGGCCACCTCGAGTTCGCCCGCCTGTTGGGCTGGACCGCCGGGCGGTGGCAGTTTTCGGCGCCCATCCACATAGCCGCGCACCCAGGCGCGCTGCGGGGCACCGAGCTGTCCATACCGCCAGCGCAACCGCCGCGCGGCTGACGGCTGGTACAGTGGCTTGCCCACCAGTCCGGCGTCACGCAGCCGACGCACCGTGTCGATCGGGATCGCGTAGGGTATGCCGCGGTCGAAACGGCGCGTGAGGTCGATCGTCGGGACGGTAACGGCCAATAGCGTCAGCAATTCGTAGGAACAGTTGCGCGAGAAAAAATAATAGCGGCTACCGATACCGCGCAGCTCCCATAGGTGCCACAGCAACATCTGCTTCTGGCGGGCGTCGAGCCGCAGTGGATATTCCCACAGGTCGCGGTGATCGAAACCTTCGTACTGGCGGATCTTGTCGTAGTAGGGCATCACGGAATAGTAGCCGGTGAAGTTGCCAGTCAGCCCGCGTAGCGCGTAGCTCATGCCGTTGACGGTGCCGGTCTGAGCAGCGTAGTTCACCGCATAGGCCAGATAGCGCTCGCCAGGCACCTCCGTTTTCTGATCAACACGCAGTAGCGTGTGTCCAAACATCGAGGCTGGACTATCGAGATCGTTGGCGGCGAACACGACGTAGATCCGGCCCACGTCGAGCGCCTTGAGCCAGTCAGTAAGGGCTGGGCAGGACGGCGGCGGAAGCCCCTGCGGATTGAAGTGGAGCTGTGTATCGAGCCACTCGTAGCGCGCATGGAAGCGGCACGCGACACTCTCGCCCGCCACGGACGGATGGCCGAAAAAGCCTGCCAATGTGGCATTTAGCTCCGCCTGCGGGTTGCGGCGGCCACGCTTCGCGAGGAAGAAGAGCGGGTCGGAGATCTGGCTTTCGAGGGCGCCCAAGGATCCCGGTTCCATGTGCAGCAGGCGCAGCCATTCCGGTCGCCGCGCCAGTCCTAGCGCGGCAGCGCGACGCTGCAGCGCAATCAGGTAGGGCGCGTGATCGTTCGCGGCGATAGCGCGCCGCGGCGCGGCCGTCAGCCCGAGCGCCAACAGCAGAATTGCGGCGATCGTTGGTCCACAAAAAAGGGCAGCAGCGCGCAACGCTGCCGCCCTGTGACAGCGGTCCGGGATCAGGCCGCGTAGCGCGCCAGGCGCGCGTCGGATTTCAGAAGTGTATCGAGCGTGGATACCATGTCGTTGGAGGTCGTGGCGCTGCTCGGGAACAACTTGGCGTAGTTCTTCTGGGTCAGCGCGTAGAACGCCGGGCGGTCTGCATTGGCCACGCGATACAGCGAGGCCAGCGCAGTGAGCGCCGCACCGTGACCGGCGGCCATATCGCCAGACAATTGGTCGAGGTTGGCCTTGGCGAACAGCGGAATGCGTGCCGAGGCGGTGACAACACCGTTCTGGCTGCAGCCCAGCGTACCGGAACTGATGCCGAAGGTCTGGTTGCCGAACGATCCATTGGTGGTCGCCGCAAGCAGCTTGTACGGTGTACCGCTCTGACCGGCCCAGATCTTTGTGCCGGCGCCGCAGCCGGCGTCCGGATCGGCGTGCGCGACTGCCAACGGTGCGAGCGCCAAAATTGCGATTGCCATGGTTCGGTTGCGCATGGAGAAGTCCCCCTTGATGAGGCCGCTGCCGCGGCAAATTTGTAGAGGCATAGGCAGCATAGGCATCATTTTACACACGAGTCAACACAGCATGCCCCGGCGGCAGAGGTTCGACGCACCCAGCGCGCCCCACGGCATCTTTGTCTGGTGTGAATACTCACCATTGAGCATCGTCTCGGGGCCGCGCCAGTTTTCAGTCGCTGTTCGCATCAGCGGTAGTGGGGCCACGATTTCGACCTGCCTCAAAGGATGAGCGGCAGACGGGACACCGTGGAGGCACGTCAAACCGGGCGATGGTATTGCTACCAGCACGCCCGGCAGCCATCAAAAATAGTCTATTATTTCGAGTAACATCCCCCAGGATAACGGGAGCACCGTGATGTCGGTGGAAGCGTGGGAAGTTCGACGCCCGGAAACCAGGGTTTGGGTCCCGGAACCGGGACGCTGGGATGCGCTGCCCGCGGCCGTTTCCACGTCGGGCCCTAGCCCACGTATGCCCGGTTGAGCCCCTGGAACGGCCAGCCCGGCCGCCCATGTAAACTGCGCACATGATCGAACCGCTCACCACGCTTATCGACCTCGGCCGCCGTCTGCTGCGGGTCGAGAGCCGGGAAGCGCTCGATCAGGTCCTGGTGGACTGGGTGCTTGCAAGCGGGGTTGACGGCGCTTGGTCCGGGCGCCCGGACGCCGAGGGGCACATGCGATATTGCGCATGGGGGGGCGCCGGTGTCGCGGAGTACCTCCGTGCAGTCACGATCCGCGCCGACACCGGGCCCAGCGCCGAGGGCCCGGCGGGGCGAGCGTGGCGCACCGGCACGATTCAGACCACCGCTGACTGGGATAGGTCCCCGGAAATGGCACCCTGGAGGGAAGCCGGCGCTTTGGCCGGTTGGCGCTCGACCAGTGCGGTCCCGCTCGCAGGGCCCGAAGGACCCGTAGGCGTCCTGCTACTTTACAGCCATGAGCCGGACCGCTTTTCAACGCACCCTTGGCATCAAGTCCTCGAACATGTCGCACTCGTGGCCGGCATGACCCTCCATCGCCTGAATCTGGCGCTCACCGATCACCTGACCGGCCTGCCCAACCGCCGCGCCATGGAAGCACAGCTCGAGGGCGCACTGAACCGCAGCGCGCGCCACAAGCGGCTTCTTGCGATCGGCCTGTTGGACCTGGACGACTTCAAGCCCGTCAACGACACCTACGGACACACCATGGGCGACAAGGTGCTCAGGGAACTCGCCGAACGACTCAGGGACACCTCGCGATCCAATGACTTCGTCGCACGCATGGGGGGAGACGAATTTCTCCTGATTTTCGAAGATCTCGAAGACCTCGATGATCTGGAACCCCTACTCGAGCGCGTGGACGCCCGTCTGACCGCCCCGCTGCCGATAGACGACCTCACCGTTCGGGTGGGCGCAAGCCTGGGCCTCGTGATCTATCCGTTGTGCGAGCAGGATTCGCCGGGCGAACTGCTGCGCTTGGCCGACCGGGCGCTCTATCAGGCCAAGGCCCGAAAAGGGACACGCACGACTTGGTGGAGCCTGCCTGGCGAAGACCACGCACCGGCCTTGAACAGGCAACGAGTGCTGCCCCACCCGGCAACGGAATCCGTGCCCCTGTACGGAGAGACGGCGGCACGCCTGCTTATTCCACTGCGCGAAGTCCTGGCACGCTCGACGGAGGACCTGATCCGGGCCTTTCGCGACCACATCGCCACCAACCCGGGGGCGGCCGAGATCCTCGGGAAACTCACCGCGGTGGAATCGGCCCGCATTGAAGATAACCTGGCCGCGCACTTTCGGATGATCTCTGATCCGGAACTCAGCGAACTCCGCCACCGCGTGGCCGCCGAGCGCGCTGGCTGCGTCCACTGCATCATGGGGGTGGACCAAGGCTGGTTGATCAACGTCTACAGTCTGTGGCTGGCTCGTTTACGGTCGATCGCGGGGAGCGGCGTCTTGCGGGCACATCTCGCGCTGCCGATACTCGATCAACGGCTCACTGCGGACGCTGAATTTCAGGCGGCGGGTTACGAACAGGTGGCCCGTGCGCGCGAACAGGTCCGAACACGCATTGACACGCTCGCCTGGACGAGCGAGCGCTACGCGGATCTCATCGAAGGGGCCGTGCAGGCCGTGGTGGAACTCCAGGAGGTCGTCGCGGCCGCCATTGCCCGCCCAAACGAGCAGTCCATCTTTCTGCCTGAGGCCATCGCCGGCGATGCGTGCCTGCGCTACCTCGAAGCGGTCCAGTCGGGGGCGGTACCGCCGATCGCGACCGACCCCTCGTTCCCCGGAGGCCGGGGCATCGGACCACAGAGCTGGCGCACCCACACGATACAGCGCAACATCCACTTCGCGACCGATCCCGATGTCTCCCCGTGGCGCGACCTTGCCCTGGACGCCGGCGTGTGCTCCGTCGCCTCCGTGCCTCTATCAGGCGTCGGCGGGCAGACGGAGGCGATCCTGCTGCTCTTTTCGCCGTTCCCCGGTGGACTGAACACCGCTGGCCAGCGCGCTCTGCTCGAACACCTCGAGCGCACCCTGTCGCTGGGCATTACCCGTATCGAAGCCGAAGCCGGCCGCACGCAGGTACAGGCGCTTCCCGAGCGTCTGCACTATCGCGTTCTGCTCCGGAACGGCGGCCTGGTCATGCACTACCAACCCGTCGTCAACCTCAGGACGGGCCATGTGGTCAAGATGGAGGCCCTGGCCCGTCTGCGGCATGGTGAGGAATTGATTCCGCCGGCCCGGTTCCTCCCGGCCTTCGTCGCCGAGGATCTCTTCGAGCTGTTTCGTCTCGGCTTGGTTACAGCGCTGGACGCGAGCCGCAGCTGGGCCCGCGAAGGCCTGTCGGTGGGTGTGTCGGTCAACCTGCCCCCGGAGGGCCTGCTCGATCGCCGCTATCTCGAGGTCACGCGGGAGGCCCTGGCCGATCATCCTTTGCCCGAAGGCTGTCACCTCTCCCTCGAGGTGCTCGAAACCAAGGAGTTCGCGCGCGCCGATCGACCGCTGGTCGAACATATCGCCCCGTACCGCGCCCTCGGGGTGGAATTCGCCGAGGACGACCTGGGTACTGGCTACAGCAACCTTTCCCGGCTCCGGGAGCTCCCCTTCGATGTGGTAAAGATCGACAAATCCCTGGTGCTACCCGGACGGGAAGATCCCACCCGGCTGCTCAACCTCATCGGCCAACTCACCGCGCTGGCCCACGCGTTAGGCGCCCGGGTCGTGGTGGAGGGGCTGGCGGACGCGTCCCTGATCGAGGCGGTCGCGACCCTGGGTGCCGATTTTGGTCAGGGCTTCGGTATTTCGCCACCGTTACCGGCCGAAGATATCCCGCGCTGGGCCAAGGCCCACCTGCCGTGGGTGCGATCCGATCCGCGGCGACCGCGCTCGGCCCTGGCGGTGCTGGCGGGTTTTCTGCAATGGCAAGCACGCGTGGTGTTGCTGGGCAGCGATACACCACTTACCGAGCAGCTCGCCGCGCACCTGTCAACCCTCGTGGCCCCTTACCTCGAAGCCCACACCCTCCAAGAAAGCGCCTTGGCCCGGATCGTTCATCAACTCGGGGAGACGGCGCGCACCGGCGACCTGGAAGCCCCAGACTACTGCACCCACCGTCAGCGCTTCGTGACGTTGCTTGCGGAACACATCCGCACTGAGGCCTCTGAGTGATAGCCCCATCACCCACGCACTGGGTCAACCCTATAGTGTATGGCTCGACTTCGCTAATCCGCCTTCCTGTCGCCCGCCCGCTTGGGATTGGAATCGGCAGCGGTCAATATAGCGGTAGCCAATCATACCCGATGCGATAAACATAACCCCTAGGCCGGTCACGAACAGGTGGTAGGGATGAACACCATTGAGCAAAACAGCGTTCGCACGGATAAACTGGAGGCGCTACGCGTCGGCAGCGGGACATCTTACGATGTGTTCCGCCGGGCCCGTCGCATGTAACGCTACGTAGCACGGGCACCCAGATGAAGTCACCCGCGTCGCGACGATGGACAAAATCTGCGCGGGGCTTTTTTCATCATGAATAAGGATCTACAAATATCCAAGGAGTTTATGCCATGAGCCGGCTTTTCGAGCCCCTGACCCTGCGCAAGCTGACGTTACCCAACCGCATCGTGGTGTCGCCGATGTGCCAATATTCTTCCACGGACGGGCTGGCCAATGACTGGCACCTGGTCCATCTGGGCAGCCGTGCCGTGGGCGGCGCGGGGCTAGTGATGACCGAGGCGAGCGCGGTGCTGCCGGAAGGCCGGATCACCGCGGAAGATCTGGGGATCTGGTCCGACGAACATATCGAGCCATTGCGCAGGATCAGCCGTTTCATCGCCTCGCAGGGCGCGGCGGCGGGCATCCAGTTGGCCCATGCCGGACGCAAGGCCAGCACCTGGACGCCCTGGTCCGGCAAGCACGGATCGGCATCCGTCGGCGAGGGCGGCTGGATCCCGGTGGCACCGTCGGCGCTAGCGTTTGATCCGCAACACACGATTCCCAACGCGCTCGATGACGGGGGGATCAGCAAGGTCATACAGGCCTTCGTGCGTGCCGCGGAACGCGCGCTGCGAGCCGGTTTCCAGGTCGCTGAGGTGCACGCGGCGCATGGTTACCTGCTGCATCAATTCCTCTCGCCGCTCTCCAATCAGCGTCGCGATGGCTACGGCGGCAGCTTCGACAACCGCATCCGCCTGTTGCTGGAGGTGACCACGGCGGTACGCGATACCTGGCCGCAGGACCTGCCGTTGTTCGTGCGGCTGTCGGCAACCGACTGGGCCGAAGCTGGCTGGAACGCGGATGAGACCGTGGAACTGGCACGCCGCCTGAAGACGCTCGGCGTGGACGTGATCGACGTATCGTCCGGAGGCACTGTGGCGAACGCCGCGATTCCAGTCGGGCCGGGATACCAGGCGCCATTTGCCGAGCGCGTACGGCGTGAGGCCGGCATCGCCAGCGCCACCGTCGGCATGATCACGCATCCGACACAGGCCGAACACATCCTGCATACCGGTCAGGCCGATCTGATCCTGATGGCGCGGGAATTCCTGCGTGACCCGTATTGGCCGTTGCATGCCGCTGACCAACTGGGCGGTCACGACGTATCCTGGCCGGCGCAGTATGTACGTGCAGCACACCGCACCACGCCGATCCGTCATCCATTCGACGGCGATTGAGCAAATAAGGGTCTGGCGCTTACTTTTATACCCTGACTTGGCGGCTCCCACCTCACGATGAGCGGGCGCTTGCGTCTTGCAGCCTCCAGGCGGTGGCAAACGCGGGCACCGCGAAACGGTCCCCTACGCTTTTGCGGTCTGCAACACCGGCCCGATGTCTCACTCGGTGCGGGAACCGCAGCCGGGTGCGGCAGCGGGATTCCGGACCGGGTCCGAAAATGCCGCGCAACCGGCCATGGGGGGCGCCGCTGCCACGTTTTGCCCTACCTCCGTACGGTCTTCAGCACCTGCGGCACGGGTCTTGCTTCTCCAAAGTGCGTGTGGCTGATTTTTGACGCATAGGGCACCCACGCCCGTTTTTTGCCCCCAACCCTTCGTGGATGGCGGGCGCGAGCCGCTACCTTTCACGGTACGGCACCGGCCGCCGTGGTACTGGCAGCAACCCAGGGGAGAACCCGTGACGGGGGACAACTCGCTCGATCCAACGGACTGGCAGGCCTTCCGCGCCCAGGGCCACCACATGCTGGACGATATCCTCTACTACCTGGAAGACATCCGTCGCCGGCCGGTCTGGCAACCCATCCCCCAGGCAGTACGCGACGGCTTTCGGACGCCCCTGCCCCGGGAGCCGGGTGACCTGGACGCCGCCCACGCCACCTTCATGGAGCACATTCTCCCCTACGCCGTGGGCAACGCCCATCCGGGCTTCATGGGCTGGGTCCACGGCGGCGGTACGCCGGTGGGCCTGCTGGCGGAGATGCTGGCAGCGGGACTGAATGCGAATCTCGGTGGGCGCGACCAGATCCCCATCGAGGTCGAGCGCCAAGTGGTCCAGTGGATGCGGGAACTGTTCGGCTTTCCGGATACTGCCAGCGGCCTGTTCGTCACCGGGACTTCCATGGCCAACTTCATCGGGCTGCTGGTGGCCCGCACTGCCGCGCTCGGACCGGATGTGCGCCGCCGCGGCACTGGCCACGCGCGGCTCACCGCCTATACCTCCGCTGCTGCCCATGGCTGCGTCGCCCAGGCCATGGACCTGGCTGGTCTCGGCACCGATGCGCTGCGCACTATCCCCACCGATGCCGAACAGCGCATGGACATCGCAGCCCTGGAACACGCCATCACGGTGGACCGCGGCGCCGGGCTGCACCCCTTCTTCGTCGCCGGGACCGCCGGCACCGTGGACACCGGGGCCATCGACGACCTCGGCGCGATCGCCGCGATCGCCGCCCGGGAACATATCTGGTTCCACGTGGACGGCGCCTACGGCGCACTCGGCATGCTGGCGCCGGACATCGCGCCGCGACTGGCGGGCATCGAACGGGCCGACTCCCTCGCCTTCGATTTCCACAAGTGGGGGCAGGTACCCTACGACGCGGGTCTGGTGCTGGTGCGCGACGCGGCCCTGCACCAAGCCACCTTCGCCGCGCCCACCACCTATCTACGCCGCGAGGCGCGCGGGTTGGCGGGCGGGTCCCCGTGGCCCTGCGACTTCGGCCCCGACCTGTCGCGCGGTTTCCGCGCCCTCAAGGCGTGGTTCACCCTCAAGGTCTATGGCGCCAACCGGATCGGTGAAGTGATCTCTGGCACCTGCGTGCTGGCCCGCTACCTGGCGGAGCGCATCGCGGCAATCCCGGAGCTGGAACTCCTGGCGCCGGTATCCCTGAATATCGTGTGCTTCCGCTACCGCAGCACGGATGCCAACCGCGTGAACGCGGACATCGTAGCCCAGTTGCAGGCTTCCGGGGTCGCGGCCCCCTCCACCACCACCATCGGCGGCAAGCTCGCGATCCGCACCGCCATCGTCAACCATCGCACCAACACCGCCGACATCGATGCCCTGCTCGACGCGACCGTCACGCTCGGGGCGACATTCACCGACACCGACGCACGCAGGAAAACCTCATGACAAACCCTCTCTCCGTCGCGCAAGCCACCGACGACCGTGAACCACTGATCGGCATTGCGGCCCTAATGCGCATGGCCCTCGCGGGCGACGGTCTCCCGGCACTGGGCCAGCAGTTGCTCCGACGCGCCGCTGACCATCCGGAGCATGCCGAAACCCTGCTGGATTTGTCCACGGTCTTGCAGTTTACCGGCCAACGCGATATCGCCTTATCCATGCAGGGCCAAGCCCTGGGGATGCAGCGGCTCTACCACATGGCGGCCGCACAGCAACCCGCGGCCCTGCGCTTGCTGGCCTTGCTGGCGCCCGGCGACCTGATGGCGAACACACCCCTGGAATTTCTCATCGAGGATTCCGATGTCGATCTGGACCTGCTCTATGTGACAGCGGACGCGCCACTGCCACCCTCGGTTCCAGACCACGACGTGCTGTTCGTGGCGGTGGGCGAGTCGGACGCGAGCCAGCCCCTGCTGGACGCACTGGAGGTCCTGCTCAAGGCCTGGCCGCGGCCGATGATAAATTCGTCGGCCGCCATCGCCAATCTGTCCCGGGACGGGGCCTGCGAGTTACTGCGCAACGCCCCCGGCCTCGTGCTGCCTCAGTCCGTGCGTGTGGAACGCCACACGCTGGAACGCGTCGCCAGTGGGGCCCTGCCCTTGGCCGACATCCTCGAAGTCGGCGGATTCCCGGCCCTTGTGCGCCCGGTTGGATCTCACGCCGGGCATGGTCTGGTGCGCCTGGCCGATCCCGAGGCGTTGGTGGAATACCTCGCTGCCAACAACGCGATGACGTTCTTCGTAACCCCCTTCATCGACTATCGCAGCGACGACGGCCAGTACCGCAAGTATCGCATCGTGCTGATCGACGACCGGCCCTATATCTGCCACATGGCCATATCCGATCACTGGATGGTCCACTATGCGAATGCCGGCATGACGGAGAGCGCGGAAAAACGCGCCGAGGAGGCCCGTTTCATGGAGGGCTTCGATCAAGAGTTCGCGGTCCGCCATGATGCCGCCCTGCGCGCGATTGCCGCGCGGGCACGCCTCGATTACCTGGGCATCGACTGCGCAGAGACCCCGGACGGTCGCCTGCTGATCTTTGAGGTCGACACCGCCATGGTGGTACACGCCCTGGATCCGGTGGACCTGTTCCCCTACAAGCAGCCGCAGATGCGCAAGGTCTTCGACGCGTTCCGCGCCCTGCTGGCCAAGAAACGGCACCGACCGAAATGAACGGCACCGTCCCCGCTACCCCCCACCGGCTCCGCTCCGCGACCTCGGGGCTGCGCAACGTCCATTGCGCAGCCTCCCTGCCGCCCACCGAACAACTGTTAGTCGGCGGCGGCGACACCCGCATCGCCCTGGTCCCCGGGAGAGAGGTCAACCGCTACGGCTGTGGAGTACGCCCCGATCCGACCCTCGCGGCGTTCGGCTCCTCGACGGCGTCGGTGATCTCCGAGGCGGCCTACGCGGCAGCGGACACACTGCGCACCACCCTGGCGGCGGAGCTGCGCCACGCATCCCCCGACGCAGTCTATGCGCGGGAAACGGGGCGTGTCCGCCGCGAACTGCTCCAGCTTTGCGGACTGGAAGGACCTGCGGCACCGGAGGTGATGCTGGCGCCATCGGGGACTGACCTCCACGCGGTCGCGGGACAATGGCTGGCGGATGCCCGTACCCTGATCATCATGGTGGACCCGTGCGAGACCGGCCGCGGCGTTGCCGCCGCCATGGCCACCGGCACGGGCGCCGCCACCGTCGCCACCATCCGCCTGCGCGACGCCGACGGTGTGCCGCGGCCGGCGGCGGCCGTCGACACCGAAGTCGAAGATCTCGCCACCGCGGCGATCGCCACCGGCCGGCGGGTACTGGTGGTGATGGTCGACGTCTCCAAGACCGGACTCGTCGCGCCCAGCCCCGCGTGCGTCGCGGCCCTGCATGGGCGGCTACCGCAGGCCGTGCAGGTCCTTGTCGACGGCTGCCAGTTCCGGCTGGCACCCGCGACGTTGCGGGCCTACCTGGACCGGGGATTCCTGGTGGCGCTGACCGGCTCGAAATTCATCACTGGGCCCTCCTTCGCCGGGGCCCTGCTGGTTCCCCGCGACGCCGCCCGGCGGCTGGCTGCGCAACTCCCGGCGGCGGATCATCCGCTGCGGCTGGTACGGGGCGATCTGCCACCACACTGGAACGCGGCGGAGCACCTTCCCGCTGCGACGAACTTCGGCCTGCTGCTGCGGTGGGAGGCGGCCCTCACGCAACTGCACGCCTTCCGCGCGTTGCCGGATGCGGCGGTGAGGGAATTCCTGGCGCGGTTCGCCGACGCGGTTCGCACACGTCTGGATACCGACCCCGTATTCATGCCCGTGCCGGTGGGACCCCTCGAACGCGGCCTGCTTGCCGGCGGCACGGGCTGGGATCACATCCAGACCATCTTTCCCTTCCTGCTCTGCCGTCCCTCCCACGGTGGCCACCGCCGGCCCTTGAGCCACACCGAGAGCGCTGCCGTCTTCCGGCTGCTGTCCCATTCCGCCCGCTCCGACACCGGGGTGGACGTGCAATCAAGCCTGCGCTGCCAACTCGGCCAGCCGGTGGGCTGCGGTACGCGGGACGGCGTCGCGGTCAGCGCATTGCGTCTGTGCGCGAGCGCGCGCTTGGTGGTGGAGGGGGCCGCCGACGGCGGCCGCCAAGGAGCGGCCGTTATCGCCCGGGCGATGACGGCCCTCGACAAGGCTGCCCGGATCGCCGCCGGACGGATCGCCTGAACCGGTAGCGCATGACGCGTATCGTTGCGCGGGTCACCCCGCGCGACCTTCCAGCGCCCGGATCACCATCGGTTACCCTATCCAGTGCCACTACCTGCGAGGGTATCGCTCCCGCGCGGGTACGATGCGGATATCTCCATAGCACGAACGCCGGCGCGAAACGCACGCCAGTCGCACCGGCGTGGATCCCATCTCCGGCGCCGGCGCCAATGCAGTGCAGACGCTCAGACCCCGCCATCCCTACATGAAATTTCAACTCACTGTTTCTGCAGCCATCCAGATACGCGCGGGGAACTGGCACGGCTGATGCTAGGTATCCAGTGTCCGGACCCGGTACGTGGCGCATATCGCCGGTTACATGGACCCTCCTCCGGTCACGGACAGTTGGCAAGCGGTCGCGTTGGGCGCGGCCGGATCCTGGGTGTCCCCGCGGACGCCGGCCGCGCCCTCTGTGTTCCCCGCACGCCACCCGGGCTCGCGCTTGCAGAGATACCGGGTCGTTCTGGAAAACGGGGCACGGTACACCGGTCCTGATCTGGAGAGCTGCAGTGAAAGCACTATCATGGTTGGCCGAAACCGGTTCGGGATGCGGCCCGAGGGCCCTCCCCGTGATAAACGGCACGGAACACCCCGATGATCCGGAGGACGCCCGCGACGTCGAACCCCCATTCCTGGTACTGACCGGTCATACGCCGGACGGAAATCGAATCGATCCTGAAGACTGGGCGGAACGTCTGACCGACATGGCTGGCGCCTACACCCAGCCACGCAGCAACGGTCATCCCCAGGTGTTGGAGTGCCGGGCATGCCCGGACCGCACGTGTGTGCGGATCGGTCGTTCGGTAGCCAAGACCCACCCCGGACTGTTCACTGATTTGCTGTTGTTCGCCCAGTTGGCTCAAGCGATGGACTACACCGCGTTTTGCCCGCGCCTGAAACCGACCCGCGTGGTAGCCCAGCGTCGGGAGGTTCGCAAGTACGCCTGAGCACGCGCTATGATCCGGGAGCAGCCGAACGCCGCAGCGCCTGCGCTCAGTCGCGTAACACCGGTCGGCTTGGCGCGGAGGATGCATAGACGTTTTCATGCAGTATCGTGGTAATCCGGCTAGTGTCGCCGGTGAGCCGAAGTTCATACACGACCTTGTTGAAGAGCACCGCCTGCAGATACTCGCGCGTCTCTCCGTAGGGCAGGGTCTCAATCCAGCGCGCGCTACCGGGCGCGGGACCACCGACCACCCAGGTAGCCACGCGCGCCGGACCGGCGTTGTAAGCGGCACCCGCGATCACCAAGCTGCCGAAACGGTCCTTGAGTTCGCCCAGATAGCGGCTTCCCAGGGCAATGTTCTGACCCGGCTCGCTGAGGGTCTCCAACGGCGCCGCATCCTGCCCCTCGATGCGGCGGTAGAGCGACTGGGCGGTCCCGGGGATGAGTTGCATCAACCCGCAGGCGCCGGCGTGGGAACACACTCCCGGTTTGAAGGCGCTCTCGCGACGGATCATGGCGAGCAGCCAGGGCGCCGGGATACCACTACGCGCTGAGCTCGTCCTGACTTCCTGCAGATACCCGAGCGGAAATATGAGCCCGGAAGCGTTGCGCACCCCGGCGCTCGCCGCAGCGTACATGGCGGCCCAAGGCCAGTGCGCCGCTGCGGCGACCCGCGCCGCAGCGAGTTGTGCTCGGTCATCCAGCCCCCCCCGGACCAGCGCGCGCCACTCGCGTTGCGCGTCTGCCGGCTGATCCGCCCGATGCAGCAACAGCGCCCGTACCGCGCCGGGTTCGTTCCGAACCTTGGCTTGCCGGGCTGGATCAGGGGATGGAATGGCATCACCCCAGTAATAGGGCGCGCCGATGGCGTCGGCGGCCAGAAAACCGTAATAGCTGAACCGGCGGGCGCACTGGCGGAAGCGCGCCCGAGCCTGCTTGCCGTTGCCCAACGCGTCCAGCGCCCGGGCATCCCAGTAGCACCATGCATCCTGATCCCGTTGCGCTTGAGGCATGACGGCGATGGCCTTTACCACCGTGCGCCAGTCGCCGGCCCGCAGGGCATTGCGCACCCGCCACGCGCGCACGATGTCGTTGGTGGAGGCGGGCGGCAACCGGGCCAGCCAGCGTTCCGCCTGTGGCAGCTCATCGTAGGCCGCGTACAGGGCGATGCTACCGTCGACCCGGGCGCGGACCTCGGCATCGACGCCGTAGCGGGCCGCCACTTTTCCCCATAGGACATGGGCCGCCGCTGGGTCCTGGGTGGCGGCATGCGTGAACGCCGCCTCCAGGGCCTGCTGGGCCTGAGCCGGCTCCCCCAGCGCGGCGGGCGGGAAAGTCAGGCTGCGCCCTGGGTCACGGTAGACCGTGACCCAGGCGCTGGCGACCGGCTGTTCCGGGCCCGGGAGCTGAGCGATCAGATAGTCCGCGAGCCGCACGTGGCCCGCGCCCAGCATGAGCAGCAACCGTTGCCGGACCAGATCCGGCGTGAGTGCCCCGTTATTCGCGAGCAGTTCGAAGGTCGCGTCGCAACTGGCTGGCTGGGCATAACCGACCCGCCACAAACTCTTGGCCTGGGCCAGGGCCTCATCCTTGTGTCCCGTAGCGGCTTGGGCCTGGGCCAGAAAACAGCGGACCACCACGTCTTGTTCGCCGCGGTAATCGGCCAGCAGCGTGCTCCAATCCTGCCGGCGGCCGAGTTGGCGCAACCACGCCGTGCGCAGCAGCGGCGTAATCGGAAGTTGCGGATACCGGGACAGGAACTGCTCCACGGTCTGGTCCGGTACCGTCGTGAAATCCCGCTGGATGGCGGCATACTGCAGGTAGGGATAGAGGGGAAATGA
This sequence comes from Chromatiales bacterium 21-64-14, assembly GCA_002255365.1. Classification (NCBI taxonomy): domain Bacteria; kingdom Pseudomonadati; phylum Pseudomonadota; class Gammaproteobacteria; order Chromatiales; species Chromatiales bacterium 21-64-14. The sequence continues at coordinate 11,137 of NCBI01000023.1, read as the reverse complement.
TCGCAGCTTGGTCTCCAACTGCTGGAACCCCGCCAAGTCCCCGGCCGCGAGACGTGCCCGCGCCTGGCCGTACAGCGCCAGCTGCGCGGTCTCGGCGCCGGCGTTTGCATTGTTGAAGACCCCCATGAGGAGGATCAGCAGGGCCGCCAGACTCCGGCGCCCATACCACCAACGGTATTCCATGCCCGAGTCCGTCGGATGCGACACGGCCGTGTCCATGGACCATCCTCCTCCCGGCCGGCGCGCGGCGGCGCGACCAGCACACATTCCCAGCGTCGTCACGATGAATCAGGGGAAAGCGGCACGCCAAGAGCGAACGGGCGAGCCCCTTGGTGGGGCGTAGGGCGCGGGCCGTGTACCGGATTCCCAACGTGCAAGCCCTGACGGCACAGTATACCCCCATCCCCGGCGCGCCGCTGGGACACACGGCACCCACGGGCACCGCAGGCGGCGGTATTCGGCGGTACCTAAGGGGCATTACGCGAACACGCCGGTATCGCGCGCGCCGTGCTGACTTGCCGCATCGCCGATCGCGCGGCAGCGGCCGCGGGACCCGTTACACGCCCCACCATTGACAGCAACGCCGATCCGGCGTTGACTTGAGCTATCCGGTAGACCCAACGATACACCGAAGGAGTAGCCGTACCGGAACCGCCGGTGGAACAAACAGGGGCGTATCATGCGCAGCTTGGCCGCAGTTTTTCTGATCGTCGCCTTCGCCCCAGCGGCCCGGGCGGCCGGCCCGGTGGATCTGGCGGGTATCCAGCTGGGTATGTCTCCGACGCAGGCCATCCGGGCCATCCAGACCCTCCACAGGGCGCTGCGAATCCGTGCCGGCCACGCGCAATTCCCTGGCGACCCACACCCCTACGTGGACACCCTCATCGCCCTGCTGCCCAACGCCACCGCCACGGAGATCACGGACGATCTGGGCATTGCATTCGCAACGCCACCCACCAGTAACGAGGCGATGAGCGTCTTCAGCGACATCCAGTATCAGTCCCGCCGGGCCCCTACGCTGGCGGAATTCCGGTCGTCGCTGATCAGCAAATACGGCCGCCCCGCTTGGCAATCCGAGGGTGCCGATGCCGCCGCCTACCGCTGGCTGATCCCCGCCCAGGGCATGGACTGTCTGGACACCCGGGTCTACCAGCTCCTGCGCGGATTCAAGAGTCCGTGGCAACCGCTGGACGGGGACCTGAAGCGGACCGCCCGCGATCCCGCGCGCTGCGCCTCGGTATTGACCTATGATCTGCGACTCGAGCGGGGGCGCGTGGCCGAGGCCAGCGCACACTTGATCGATGTCGCCGCCTCTCTGGCCAGCACCCAGGCCTCCAGCGCCTATCTCCAGAAGTTGCGCAACGCCGCTCCGTAGCCCCCCGTGGGCAGCGCTCGCGCGTAACACGAACGCCACGCGGAGGCCCGACGCGCCCGGATAAGCCGCCGGTGTCAGGGGCGCGCTCACCAGACTTCCGTGGGGCCCTACCAGTGGTGGGGCAACACGCGGGAATTCCAGCGCACCGACACGACGCCCGATCTTCGCCCCGCAGCGCTACGCGGTGGACCGGACCGGGCATCCTATGCAGCGGATTCAGTCCCCGCCGCCCCGCTGCAATTCATCCCGGAGCGCTTCGAGCGCTTCCCAGCGGGCATAGCGTTCCTCCAGCCTCTGCTTGAGTCCCGCCAAGTCTTCCTGAGCAACCTTGATGTCCTCCAGGGCCTGCCGGTGGAAGGTCGACTGGTTCATGGCCTCGTAGCGGCCCTCGATCTGCGCCTCCAGTTCCTCGAGTTCCTGGGGCAACCCGTCCAGTTCGCGCTGGTCGCGGTAGCTGAGTTTCCGGGCCAGTGGCCGGTGGGCGGGTTTGGGCGCGACGCTCCGCGGGGCGGAAGGCTGCGGCGCGAGCCCCTGAGGGCCGTCCTGGCGCTGCCGGCGCCAGTCATCGTAGTTGCCCACGTAGTAGCGGAATCCCGCCGCCCCCTCATGCACCAGGAGCCCGTCCACAACGCCGTTCACGAAGGCCCGGTCATGGGACACGAGGATGACGGTCCCCGGATACCCATGCACCAGGTCCTCCAGCAACTCCAGGGTCTCCATATCCAGGTCGTTGGTCGGCTCATCCAGGATCAGCACGTTCGACGGATGGGCGAATAGCCGCGCCAACAACAGGCGGTTGCGCTCTCCACCCGAGAGCAGCCGGACCGCGGTCCGCGCCCGGTCGGCGGTAAACAGAAAGGCGCGCAGATACCCGAGCACGTGCAGGTTGTGACCTTCAAAATCGATGCGGTCAGCGCCTTCCGCCACGTTCCAGGCGGCGTCCTGTTCCAGGTTCAACTGGCGGCGATTTTGGTCAAAGTAGGCGATCTGCAGGTTCTCGCCATAGCGGATACTCCCGCTATCCGGCGCGTGGTCGCCCAGCAGCACCCGCAACAAGGTGGTCTTGCCGCAACCGTTCGGCCCCATCACGCCCAGCACCTGTCCACGCGGGATCCGCAGGCTGAAATCCCGCAGCACCGTCTGTCCGGCGATGCTCGCGGTGACGCGGTGCGCCTCGACCACGCGCCGGCTGCTCGCTGCGCCGAAATGGGCCTTGAGCTGCGCGCGGCCCTGGTAGTTGCGCCGCTCGTCCGCCTGCTCCCGCATCTGTTCCAAGGCGCGCACGCGGCCCATGTTCCGCGTGGTCCGCGCCTTGACGCCTTGGCGAATCCAGTCCTCTTCTTCAGCGAGGCGCTTGTCGAATTCCCGGTTCGCGTTGCGTTCCACCTCAAGGGCGGCCTGTTTGCGCCGGCGGTACTCCGCGTAGCGTCCGGGCCAGCTGTAGAGCCGGCCGCGGTCCACCTCCACAATACGGGTGGCGATTCGATCCAAGAACGCCCGGTCATGACTGATGAATACCAGCGCCGCCGCGGACTGGAGCAGCAGATTTTCCAGCCACGTCACCCCTTCGATATCCAGGTGATTGGTGGGCTCGTCGAGGAGCAGCAGGTCGGGTTCGCTGACCACCGCCTGGGCGAGCAGCACACGGCGCTTGAGACCACCGGAGAGCTGCGCGAACTCGGCCTCCGGATCGAGCTGCATACGCGAGAGAACCGTATCCACGCGGACCTTCGCGCCCCAGGCCCCCGCGGCCTCCAAGGCGTGTTGGAGTTCGGCCAGACGCGTAGGATCGGCGCCGGCATGGGCGGCGTGGTCGTGGTCCAGGAGCAGACGGCCGCTATCCCCCAAGCCGCGGATGACCACATCGTAGACCGACCCGACGAGATCCGGCGGGATATCCTGCTCCAGTTGGGCGACGCGCAGGGTAGCGCGGCGGTCGATCTCCCCCTGGTCCGGCTGAATCCCGCCGGCGAGCACCCGCATCAGGGTAGACTTCCCGGCGCCGTTGCGCCCGACCAGGCAGACCCGTTCCCCCTCCTCGATGGTGAGGCTGACCCGGTCCAGAACCGGATCCTGGGTAAACTGGACGTGCACGTCACGCAGTGTAATGAGCATATCGGTCTCGCTATCCGGCGCGACATTGTAGGGAGGGGCAAGGCTGCGTGACAAATCATACCGGTTTGCGCAACCACCCGTGGGGCCAGGTCGCGTTCTCGCACGTCCGCCCTGGAAAATGGGGGCATCGCCGCGCGGCACCGGGCCCGGTCAACCGGCCGGACCCCACGAATTCCACCGGCCGCGGTCCTGGCGTTCCGACGCCGACCGGATCGTTGCGTTGCGGTGCGGGTTCGACTGATCCACCGCGACCCCAAGCGCAGGAACTTGTCCCAACCCCAGCGTCGACTGAGCTGCAGCCGCAGTTCCCGGGTGCTCCAGGAGTGGCTACAATGCGCTATGCGTGGAATCATGGGCAAGGTCGCGTCGCGCGCTGCAACGACCGCTCGCAGGCCATGGAGACGCCGCTTGCGGAGGCTGCAGAGGTGGGACGCATCATCTTCCGGACACCCAAGGGTTGGGAAAATGGGGCAAGCTGTGGGGCCGCGCCGCCGCAAATTGGCACCGGCCACGGAGCGCCTTTCCAACCCCCTGCCGGACCGCCGCCGCCGCGATGTGAAGGAGGTCTTCTTGCCCGGGGAACTGCCGGACCGCATGGCGACAGGGTGGCACCCGCTACGGATGCACGCGTTAGATCAAATGCACGACGGCGCCCACGTCGGCGGATGGCGCGCCATACCGATAAACGCCGTGGCGCGGCCGTCCCCCGGCGCTTGGAATCCGCACGATCCGCGCATGCCGCGGCGTTGCATATGACGCGTATGCCGCGCCCACGTTTCCCTGCCGCTGGAGCCGGCCGCACGTGACCACCCGCGACTCGGGCTCCATGGCCGATCTCCGCTCCCGGCGCCGCCGCCTGCTCACGGCGTTGCGCGCCCTCTGGCCCCAGGTGCCGCTGGCCGCCGCGCTCGCGGCGAGCGGGCTGTTCAACGTGCTGCGCGGTCTACATCACCAGCTGCCACTACCGAGCGAGATTCAGGCCCTCGCCAACGTCGCCAGCCCGCTCGCCGCCCTTGGCAACACCACCGAGGTCATCCTCGGTGCGGGACTGGTCCTGGTCGGTATCGGCCTGCTGTGGCGGCTGCGCGCGGCGTGGGCATTCGCAATGCTGCTGGTGGCGATCACCACGGGCGTGAACGCCTTCCGCGCGCAGGGTACGCTGGCCGTGAGCCTGCCGGCGCTGTGGCTGCTCGCACTGACATTCCTGCGCCACCATTTCCGGCGCCACACCGCGCTCGGCAGCGTGCTGATCACCCTGATCAGCGTGCTGAGCGTGTTCGCCTACGGGAGCTTCGGCAGCCTGCTGCTCGGAACCGGGTTCCGGCCCCCGATCCGCGATCTCACCGCCGGCTTCTACTTCACGGTGGTCACGCTGTCGACGGTGGGCTACGGCGATATCGTGCCGGTGACTACCGAGGCGCGCATGTTCGTCGTATCACTACTGGTGATCGGCCTGAGTATCTTCGCCACCGCCGTGGTCTCCACCTTGGGTCCGGCCATTTCCGGAGAGCTGGCGCGGATCTTCACCCCGGAGGAACGCAAGATGAACCTGAAGGACCACGTGATCCTGCTCGGCGCGGGGGCGATTGCGCGCAACACCGCCCGCGAACTGGCCGCCCGCGGCATCCGCTTCGTGCAGGTGGTGACAGCCGACGAGGAGGCCCCGCTCGCGGACCAGCCAGTGGTGAAGGGTGACGCCAGTGAGGACCCGGTGCTCCAGGAGGCGGGCATTGCGCACGCACGGCTGGTGATCGCCGCACGCGAAGACGACGGTGAAAACGCCTTCATCTCCCTGGCGTCCAAGGACCTCAATCCCGCGGTCCAGGTGTTGGCGGTAGCCGGCACGGTGCGCTCCATCCGCCGCCTCAAGCTCGCGCGCGCCGACCTGGTGTTTGCGCCGGCCGCCGTGGGCGGCCGCCTGCTGGCCAATTTGGTCGAGGGGGGCGAAATCCCCACGCAGTTCCAGGATCTGCTGGAAGGACACCCCGCGCCGAAGGGCACCTGAGACCGGCTGGCGTTGCGTTTTACCCCGACGGCCGCTAGCGGCTACAATGCCTCGGAACCGAGCGCCGGGTAACCCCAAATGCAGCGTTTTACCGATCTGGTGGAAAAGTGCCGCGGCGCGGTACGCGAGGTCCTGCCCTGGGATCTGTGTGATCGGCTCGCAGATGGCGACGCGCCGCTGCTGCTCGATGTGCGCGAGCCCGACGAGTTCGCCCAGATGCGCATCGCCGGATCCCGGAACGTGCCGCGCGGCATCCTGGAAGCCGCCTGCGAGTACGGCTACGAGGACACGGTCCCCGAGCTGGCTGCGGCCCGCGATCAGGAGATCGTCGTAATCTGCCGCTCGGGTCTGCGTAGCGTGCTCGCCGCCTACACACTCCGGCTCCTGGGCTACGAAAAGGTTTGTTCCCTGAAGACCGGCTTGCGGGGGTGGAACGATTTCGAGCAAGCCCTGGTGGACGACGCCGGCATGCCCGTGGAGATCGAGACCGCGGACGCCTACTTCACGGCCCGGCTGCGCCCGGAGCAGGAAGTGCCAGTCCCCGGGCGCCAGCGCGGCACCGGAAACGCGCGATGATACCCGCGCCCTTCAGCGCATCCCACGGCCGGTTCCGCGGCACCCCGTGCGACCAGCGTCCGGGGATCGAGCCCGCGGCGCTTCGCTGGTATGCTGCAAGATCATGTGGCGCTGGTCGGTCCGCGCCCGGGGTACGCTGAGAAATCCAAAGGAGACAGGCGTTGGAACGGCTGCGGTCGAAGATTCGCGACATCCCGGACTTTCCCAAGCCGGGGGTGATCTATCGGGACATCACGCCACTGGTACGGGACCCGGCGGCCCTGCGCCTCGCGGTGCACGAACTGGTGCATCCGTTTTTCGGCGACGCGCTAACAGCGGTGGTTGGCATGGAGGCCCGTGGGTTCATCTTCGGTGCTCTGGCGGCCTGGGAACTGGGAGTCGGGTTCGTTCCGCTGCGCAAGCCCGGGAAGCTGCCCTACGACGTCCACAGCATCTCCTATGATCTGGAGTACGGCTCCGAAAGCCTGGAGGTGCATGTGGATGCCCTCGGCCGCGATGATCGGGTCCTGGTAGTGGATGATGTGCTCGCCACCGGCGGCACCGCGGCGGCCAGCTGCGCGCTGATCGAGAAGCTCGGCGCAAAGATCGCAGCCTGCGCCTTCGTGGTTGAACTGGATTTCCTGTCGGGACGCGGCAAGCTGCCCGGGTATCCGGTCCACTCGCTCCTCCACTACTGAGCGGCGGCCCGTGCCGCACCCCGGTAGCGCCGGGGACGAACCGCCGGGCCCGTTCCGCAGCAAGACCGCCCCGGCCTCGGAGGAATCATCATGCGCGGTCTGGTACCGCCCGATCCGGAAACCAACGTCTCCGAGGTACGCTACGCGGTCGTGTACCGGCCCCGGCAGGACCGCAAGCGCTTTGCAGCGGGCTGCGTGGAGGTAGTGGAGTCCCGGGAGGCGGCGCTACGCGACGCGGACCCCGGCGCACACCGCTATGCCGCCCAGGTGCTGGGCCCTTCCAAGTCCTCGGAAGGTCAATTCATCTATTATCTTGTGCAGTGGCTGGTCTAGTGTCGTTCATGTAGGGCCCTAAGGGTAGTGAGAGTCGCCGCCCAGCGAGCCGGTCGGATTCCTCCGTGCAATCCCTGGCGCACTGCAGAAGTGGTCGGCGGCGTTCCGGAGCAACGCGGGCTCGAACCAGCGCCTTGGGTAGTATTTTACACTTGGATGTCCATGAACCGACCCTCCCGCCACCGCCTGCAGCGGAATGCATTGAGAGGCGCTCTTTATGAACGATGATTCCAAGCCGCTTTCCGGCGCGCCCGTGCGGACCGTCCCGGACGCCCCGAAAGGGGCCCAGTGCCCGACGCCCGCTCCCCGGAACTTCTCTCAGCTGACCGTGGCGGAGCTCCATCCCGACCCACCCGTGGCGGAGTACCGCGCAGCCATGGCCCTGGCCGATGCCGAGGCCGGCACCCGGCTTGGATCGTTTATGATGTTGTCCTGGTATGACCGCGACCGCGACTTCGAGTCGCCGCAACATGTCAGCGAGTGCCACCAAGCAGGCGCAGTACCCGGGTATGTGGACTACGGCTTGTACCACGGCGCCACTCTCAAGGTGGATGTAGAGAACGGGCGGTTCGTGTTCTTTTACCTTCCAGTGGATCTCTAGTCGCGCCTGTTTTCCGGCGCTTGGGCCGCGGACGCGCCGGGCCCCGTCACGCCATTCGGGACCGGGAACCGCGCTGCCATGGATACCGCGCCATGACCAGACGCCATCGGGATGGTGGCACGATATTTGCTGACCACAGCGGGGGATAGCCGAGTCTTTGTGGAACACCGTCCCCGTCATCGTCCTCGGATACCGGAGCCAACACTATGCCGGGCAAGCATGCGCTGATCGTGGACGACTCCAAGGCGGCCCGCTCCGCGCTGCGCCGGATGGTCGAAGTCCATGGACTGGCCGTGGACGAAGCGGAGTCCGGCGAGGATGCCCTGGACTACCTGCGCAACCGCCGCCCCGACGTGGTCTTCATGGACCATATGATGCCGGGGATAAGCGGGCTGGAGACGGTGCGACTCATCAAGGCGGATCCGGAGCTGGCCACGGTACCGGTGGTCATGTACACCTCCAAGAGCGGGGAAGTGTATGTGGGTCAGGCCCGTGCCCTCGGTGCGCTGGACGTACTGCCGAAGGAAGTGAAACCTTCGGAACTGTTCCGGATCCTGCGTACCCTGAACTTGGTACCGGAGCGCCGCGAGCCCGCCGGCGACGACGCGGCAAGCCCGCCGGGGTCCGCGCCGGTTGCGGTGCCGCCGGCGCGGACCCCGACGCCCGCCGCCGCGTTACCCGCGGAAACCCTGGAGGAGATTGGCCGCAGCGCCGCCCGATCCCTCGCGCTGGGTACCCACTTGGCGCGCCTGCAGGAATCCATCGGCCTGCAGATCTCTGCCTTGCGCCACGACATCCAATCACAATGCCGGGCGTTGGCCCAGGAGACCGCCCGTCAAGGTCGAGATACGCCGACCACCGCAGCGCCATCCGCGGGGTGTGGTCAGGCGCGCAGCGGATTCGGCGCCCTGATCCTGTTGATCGTAAGCGCCCTGTTGATCATCACCAGCTACTGGCTGTACAACCTCTACACCGATACCGAGGCCAACCTGCGCAACACGGGCGCCGCGTTGGCGACGCTGCACGCGCGGGACATTCACCTGCGCAACCGGGATGACACCCGGCTTGCCCAGGCCGCCACACAGGATGAGATGGATGCGCGCCGACGCCAGGGTCTGCTGCTCGACGCGCTCCAATGGGCCCTGAACCGCGACACTACCTTCGGCTACGATCAAGTCGCCCTGGGAGACCCGCAGGTAAGAATACTCCGTATCCTGGTCGCACGTCTGGCCGCCTCCGGATTCCAGGGCACTATCAGGCTCAACGTACACTTCGCCCGCTTCTGTCTGGCGCGCGCCGCAGACGGCACGTTGCGGCTGGCACCGGACGCGACGCCGGTCTCAGCCTGCGACGAGATTGGCTACGCCCGCGCACACTCGCCAGACCTTGCCGGGGATGAATCCCTGGGATTCGCGGCATTTCTCACCGGCTCGCCGCTGCTCCAGAACAGCGGGATACGCGTGCAGGCCGCGGTCGCCAAAGACACCGCTCCACAGGACAACAGTGCCGAGCAGCAGGCGGCGCAGACCGCGGGCGAATGGAACCGGGTCGCGAGCCGCTACAATCGCGTGGCCATCGTCCTCATCCCAGAGCGCGGCGCCACACCGGCACCCGGACACGCGGCGGAAGGACTCATGCCCCGGGCCGGCACCGATGCGCCAGGCAACAACTAGCTCGGTTACCCCGCCCCACCGGGGTTCCACCGCACGAACCGCAGGGCATGAAACGCGTAGCGGACCGTCGAGATAAGGACAGATTTCCTTTTCTGCGGCTGCCGTGCCCGGGAACGTCGACGCGCCGGCCCGATCGCGCGAACTCTCGCACGCGGTACATCCGCCGAAGCGCCTGGCAGACCGGGCAAGCGACCCGCCGCCGCGTAGTGCGCGGTGCGCGGCCCACGGCGCCGACAACACCCGATTCGCCAGCTTCCGTCCACGGCCGGGGTTGCGCAGTCCTGCCGGTGCTCCGGCGTTCGAGGCACCTGTAGGGTAGACCTTGGCCCCCGGTGACGTTGGGGTGTGGTCGGGGCCAGCGGGGTGAGGCGGTCCTAACCGGATGTCCGGTGACATCCCTCTGGCCGAACGCTCGCCGATCGTACCGGGCGCTTGAATGGAATCATGCCTCCATTTATATTAACAGTAATGCGAATCGTTCGTATCCGTCGTAAGGAACCATTAAGTGGACCTTTCTTCGCCGCGCCTGCGAGGTGCCCTCCCGCGGTGGCGGATGTTCCTGTTAGTGGCCGGCCCCGGCTTGGTCGTCATGCTCGCCGATACCGATGCCGGCAGCGTGATCACGGCCGCACAAAGTGGTGCGCGCTGGGGCTACCGGCTCTTGTTGCTTCAGGTCTTACTAATCCCGGTCCTCTATGTGGTACAGGAGCTCACCGTGCGCCTCGGGTTGGTCAGCGGCCGCGGGCACGGAGAACTCATCCAGGAACGGTTCGGGCGTGGTTGGGCATGGCTGTCGGTCTCGACCCTGGTACTGGCCTGCCTGGGAGCCCTGATCTCAGAACTGAGCGGCATGGCGGGGGTGGGTCTGCTCTATGGGATCCCGACCTGGCTCACCATGCTGCTGACCCTCGCCCTTATCCTGACGGTGGTGTGGACCGGTTCATATCATTCGGTGGAACGTATCGCGATCCTCCTTGGCCTCTTCGAATTTGCTTTCCTATGGGTCGCTTGGCGCGCGCATCCCGAGGCTGCTCGGCTGGTGGACGGCATAACGCATCTTCCGTTGGGCGATCCGCAGTATCTGTATCTCGCCGCCGCTAATATCGGCGCGGTAATCATGCCGTGGATGGTCTTCTATCAGCAATCGGCGGTCGTGGACAAGGGGTTGGGCCCCGAGCAGCTACGCGCCGCGCGTCTGGACACGGCCATCGGCGCCGTGGTCACTCAGGTCATCATGGCAGCGGTCCTCATCGCCGCGGCCGCAACCATCGGTCGTGTGCGGCCCGACGCTGCGCTCGACACCGTGCAACAGATCGCGGCGGCACTGACCCCTTATCTGGGGGCCGACGCCGGCCGTGCGGTGTTCGCCGTGGGTATGAGCGGCGCGGCGCTGGTCGCCACCCTGGTAGTCATGCTCGCCGCCGCCTGGGGCCTCGGTGAGGTCACGGGCTACCGCCGCTCACTGGAACACCATCCGCGCGATGCGCCGTGGTTCTACGGCACGTTCAGCGCCGGTCTGATCCTTGGCGCGATCGTGGTTGGCTCAGGGATCAATCTTGTAACATTGAACGTCGCGGTCGAGGTCATGAACGCCCTGCTCTTGCCGGTGGTGCTCGGATTCCTGTTCCTGCTCGCTCACAAGGCGCTCCCGGAGCCTTATCGCCTCCGCGGCGCCTATGCCTGGATCGTCGGCGCGGTCATCCTCGTCACTGCGGGGTTCGGCGTGTACGCCGGATTGAGCGGCGTCTTTGGCTGACCGCCGCACGGACATCCGCGACCGCT
>NCBI01000022.1 GCA_002255365.1 Chromatiales bacterium 21-64-14 | reverse complement strand
TTTAATCTACTACATAAGCCCGTACCCGGTCCAGGGCCGCATCCAATTGCGAATCCGATGTATGGAAATGGGGCGAAAACCGCACGCAACCTCCCCGCAGGGCGCATTGGATCCCCGCTTGTTGCAAGGCCTGAAACAGCCCTTCGGGGTGACTGTGGCGAGGCCGGAAAGCCACGATCCCTGCGAAGCGTCCGGGCGTCACTGGCGAACATATCGAAATTTCATCAATACGTTCCAAATTTTCAATTAAATATTGAACATTATTAATAACGGTTCTCTCAACCATGTCCATCCCCAGTTCCTCCAGCAGGGACAGACTCGCGTTCAGTCCATGGATCCCGAGCATATTGGGGCTACCGCACTCGAAGCGTCGGGCGGAGGCCGCCGGGGCCCAATCATCCCGGTCAAAATCACCCGCTGCCTCTACCATATGCCATCCGTACTGGTGCAGCCGCAGCCGTTCGCGCAGCTCCGGTCGCACATAGAATACCGCCAAGCCCTCGGGGCCCAGCATCCACTTGTGCCCATCCGCTACCACGAAATCCGCGGACACCGCTTGGGCATCGAAGCATACCGCGCCGATGGCCTGGATCGCGTCTACGCAGAATAGAATCCCCCGGGCGCGGCATTCGGCCCCCAAGCGCTCCAGGTCCATCCGCAGGCCGCTGGCATACTGCACCGCGCTGATGCTTACCAGGCGGGTGCGGTGATCGGTCAGGGCCAGCAAGGCATCTTCCGGGGAATCCGGCCCGGAGAGATCCGCCAGGCGCAAAGCCACACCTCGGGCGCGCAGGGAGTCCCATGGCAAGCGATTGGACGGAAATTCCTCACGCGCGCTGACGACATTGTCGCCGGGTTGCCAATCCAACCCATATGCGATCACGGAGAGGCCCTCCGAGGTGCTCTTGAGTAACCCGATGTCCGCGGCAGAACCCACGTTGATCAACCGCGCGAGCCGTTCCCGCAATTGCAGCTCGGTCTGTACCCAGCGGGGGTAGTTGCGCGACCCGTAGCGCAGATTTTCTTCGGCGAACGCGCACACCGCATCCACAGTGCGGCGCGGCCAGGGTGCCACCGCAGCGTGATTAAGGTAGATGATGCCGGGGTCCAGGGAAAACTCGTCGTGTCCGTCCATGACTTCTCGTCAGGCCAACGGTTAAGTTGCCCATACTACCGTAATACCAGGCCCTCGATTCCCGCCACCCTATTAGACGTATAATGTATATTATGTTAAATATAAGGCAAGCCCAATCGGGAGGCTACGTTGCGTCCCGCAGCCGGAAACCGGAACGAATCTGAACCCGTTGTTTCCCTGACACCACCGTTACCGGGATTCCGCCCTTTCAGGCCCCCTACCAACGTACGCCCAGCCCGGCCGCCAGCCCGGAATGGACGGCCTCTCGCCGCCATCACCCGTGCCGTCGGCGCCCCGGCGGTCGATCGCAACCGGACCGTCCGTCACACTGGGGCTCGTCTGAGCCGGACTGGGTCGGCCAACGGTTCAAACGGCCGACTCAAAATCCAGCTCGACACGCCGATATTCCCGATGTCTGACTGGGAAAAGAACGGACCACGGTCGTAAAAAAGGGAATACCGGTCAACGATGAATTTTGACATTCCGACGTTATTGGTCGCCGCCGCCCTGACAAGCGCTGTTGCGGCGGGCGCTCGCGTGCTGCTGTGGCGGATGCACCCGGAAGTGGCCGGGCTCGCCCAGTGGATGTGGGCCGGTATCGCCTCACCGCTCGCACTCCTCCTGATCGCAGGGCACGTTGCGCTCTCCATGCTGCCGCTGCTGTCATTGGCGCAAATCCTCATCGTCGGTGGACTGATCCTCGCCTGGGACGGATTTTCCCGCTTTACCGGGCGCCCGCGCGCCTCGACGCCGATATTGACCACGATCGGCGCCATCACCCTGGGTACCATCGGCTTGGCGCACTTTGAAGGCTCAATATCGGTACGCTCGTTCACGAACGCAGCACTGATCGCCGCGCTGTCTGGGCTGATCGCCCGTGACCTGTTGTCCGCCGCGCGCGCAAAGCGGGTCGCGATGCGCGCGACCGGGTGGGCCTATGGCGCGAATGCCGTCTTCTTTCTAGGACGCGCCATCTTGGTCGCTCGGGCGGTCCACGGCGACGGCCAATGGAACCCGGATGGATACGCCGCACTGCCCCTGCTGTGGTGGTCGGGCATCACGGTGGCGATCACATTGGGAATGGTGCTGATGACGGGTGAACGCCTTCAGGCGAGCCTCGACCGCCAGATCAGCGTTGACCCCCTGACCGGGGTGCTCAATCGCCGCGCCTTTCAGCTCCTCTCGGAAAAGGAGAAGGACTGGGCCCAGCGCCACGACCGCTCACTGTCGTTGATGATGATGGACCTGGATCACTTTAAGCAGGTCAACGACCACCTCGGTCATGGCGGCGGCGACGACATTCTCCGCCATTTCGTCGCCGTCTCGAAACTGGTGTTGCGCGGTAAGGACGCGCTTTGCCGTATCGGAGGCGAGGAATTTGTCGCCGTACTACCGGACACCACCGCTGCCCAGGCGCTGGCCGCCGCCGAGCGGCTGCGCGCCGCCTTTGCCGAGGGGTCGGAGCGCGCGGCTCCTGCAGCCTCCGTCCTGCCGTTCGCAATCACGGTCAGTATCGGGGTGAGTGAGCTCGGCCCGGACGAGGACATCGACAGCGCGTTGAGCCGTGCCGACGCCGCGCTCTACCGCGCCAAGGCCGCCGGTCGCAACCGCTGCGAATCGGCGTACCCCTTGGCGTGCGCGCCGTCCCAAACCTGAACTGGGCGCGCTCCCCGATCGCGCCGATCTCAGATCGAGGCGCGGCCCCGCATCTTCCAGCCACCCACGATCGGGCTGGGTATCCCTGCCGATCCCTCCGCCTCCTACATTCCGCGTGTCGCGCGCGTAGCGCCCCAACCCCCCCAGTGCGTACCCCGGGTATCACACGGCTTCAGAGGCTCATCGCGGGTTTTTTGCCGGATTTCCCACGGAGTCTGAAGGGGTCGTGCTTCGGCCACCATGCGTGCGCGCGACGCCGGATGGCCGGGGGCACTTCCGCCAGCCATACCGACTCGGGATCGAGATACCCGGCGAAAGCGGCAGCCCGCACACGTGCCGCCCGATCGGTGGCGTACCTGGCCTCGAAGGCGTATGCCCAGCTATCCTGGGGTTGGATCATCTCATGTTCGTGGGCCCAGTGGACGGCCTCGCGCAGGACACGCTTATCGCCGGTCTTTGTGTAGACCCAATCCGCCACCTGCAGCAGTTCGAACCATGTGTCGCTCGGGCGCCAGGCGTCGCGGGAGACATTCCGCTGGGCGGCAATCAGTTCCTGCAGGCTCGTCGCGCGCCGGCCTCGATCCGCGTCGATTACCGCGCGCGTCAGGTTGCCGTCAAATTTTCCGATCTGACGCCCGTCTTTTCCATCCAGCATGGTCGACAGTCCGGCAAGGATCTCAGGCTCCCGGGCCTCCGATGCCGCGATCGCAACATACGCCAGGCTCATAGCTACCCGGTCCGAACCGTATAGGGGCTGCGCCCTGTCATATTGCAGAAAGGCATCCAGCGATGCGCCATAGTTCCCCTGCTCCAACAGCGTGTACGCGTACAGAAAGCCCGCCACCCTGTCTCGCGCATACCGGGCAGATTCCGCCGTCCGCGGTGTGCAATGCACATTGCCAGCCACGCATGGTGCAGTCCGGCCCGGGAAATGCTCATGCAGACGGCCGATCATTGCCTTTTCCTGGAACTGAATCGCGGACAACGGAATGCTCTCCTCCATGCGTGCGATTGCCGCGACCTTCGCCATGGACGGCCCACGATCCATGACCGACTGATGCATCAGATAATAGATCGCCTGCCGCTGCTGGCCCACGTCGTTCGCGTTGATCAGGTAATCACCGACCCATTTCCTCATCTGGTCGAACGACTTCTTCTCCATGCGTTGGCCGACGAACAGCGACGCCCATAGCGACGGACTGTTGAAGCGCGGAGCGATCTCCTGAAAGCCCGTCTCCGCGGCCTCATGCAGTCCCGCCAATTGAAGGATGGTCAGATAGTCCCGGTAGCCGTCCGGACTGTTGTAACGCTTGGCCTGCCGGTAGGCGGCCACGATTGCGGCAGAATAGTCGGAATGGACGAATGCCAGATATTTCTGTGCGGTGTATTCAACCTCGGCGCCCGTATCCAGCCGGGCTGCGATCTCATAGAGTGGGATCGCTTCTTCGTAGTGACCCAGCCAATACAGTTTTCTACCGGAACCATAGGCAAAATCCGCGGTGGCTACCGGGTCCTTCCCGGGGGGATTCCTTAAATCGGGATACTGCATGAACGTCTTTGACGCCTCACGATATTGTCCTTTCCCGATCAGCAGATCCCCCAGATCCAGGTAGACGTTCGAACTCGCGTCGCCCCTGGTAATCGCGTCTTGCAGCAGCGTAATCGCCTTTCCATTGTGCCCCGCCGCAATCAGCCGGCCCGCGATGAACGGTACTTTTCCTGGCGCGCCGTCGAAGCGAGTCTGGAGCTCATGTTGAATCCCTGCCGCGTCCAATGCTCCGCTCTTTGCGGCCACGATCAGCAAGCTGAACTGGGTGTTCTCGTAGGGCAACGCCAGCGGATCTCCATCATAGGCATCTACCTCGATGCTGGAAGGGAAATCACAGCGTGCCAACCAACAATCGTTGCCGGTGTTCACTTGCGGCGAGCCAGGGGAAAGGACTCCGAGGATCTGGGAACGAACCGTCCCCGCGGAAGCCACCAGCCAATTGGAACCCCCTCCGAGCCGGATCGCGTTCGAGGCGAGTTGAAGCGCTTTCTTCAACAGAAACATCCGGGCGTTTCCGCTGGTCTTGGCGGCGTAACCCTGTAATGCTTCCGCATACAGCACCATGAACTCGGGATTTCCTTGTAGCCAGGGCGCCACCTGCTCCGCCAGCGCCTTTCCGGAACCGTAACTTGCATAGGTCCATACGTCGCGGTCGAGTTTCCGGAGAAGGTTCCCGATCGCGAGATCGCGATAGAGCGCCCATATGTCCGCAGGTTCCAGGCGGCTTCCGTATCGCGCACAACACGCAGGGCCTTGACTGGAAAAGGCGTGCCTGAATATCACGTCGAACAATGCATAGTCGCGGCCGTCCGTTTTAAGGGTACCACTGGCGATGCGTCCTTCCACCGCCTTTCGGAAAGGGGTGTCGAAGGCCGGAAAGAGACCCTGAAGGCTCACGAAGAACGGCATATTCTCTGGTGCGTACCAGGCATCCGCGTCACGCTCGGCCGATACAAGTAGCGTTGCCCACCCTTGCGACGGAATTGGAACGTCAACATCCTGTCCGCCATCCGGATTTTGATAGTAATAGCCAACCGCTTTCAGCTCGATCAGCGCCATCGCGCGTAATACCGGAGCGTGGATCGTCGGCACCAGCCTGGCCAGCTCCGGATAGTTCCCGTCCAGGTACTGTAGCAACGCGCGTTCGGCAGGCGTTTTCGGAGATGACAGATAACGTAGAGCAGCGGGCCGACGATACAGATTGAACAGCGCCCGTGCGGTGAGCACGTCGTAGTAAGGTGATGCGCGGGATACCCGATGGAGCGCCAACAGCGAGCGTTCGAATAGCCGCCGCCGTTCATAGCGCATATCGGTCGGGGTCATCATTGCCACCAACTGGAGGAAGACCGCGTTGGCGAGCGGGGACGTGGCGTCGACCGGCAGGTTTGCGATCTGTTTGGGGAAATCCGGCACACTCGTGCCCGGATCCAATGGCGGCAGGGCGGGCGTGTGCGTTTTACCCAGCAGGACCGCCACCGCGCGTGGGGCCATATGGGCGAATATCCGGTCAACGCGATGCGTTCCCGGGTCGTGGAACCGCGCGTGGAACGATCTGACGATATGGCCCTTGGCGTCGGTCAGGACAATATATACTTTTCCGTTCTGTACTTCAGCGCCCGCAGATACTTTCACCGGATGTATTTGGAAATCGAGATTCAGCAGAATGTGGACGACCTGCGCGCCGGCGCGCCGCGCGAGCGCTGAAACTCTACGGTCGTCCAGTTCTGTGGCCCGCTTCCCCAGCGCACGCAACGCCAGTTCAGGAGACATGACAGATTGACCCGTAGCGTCGTGCAGCGCGGCGGCCACCCAGCGCGCGCCCATCAGTCGGGTCACCCGGTCGTAATAGCGAAAGCTCTCTTCGACGGGCAGAACGATATACGCGTATTTTCCCTGAGACACTGCGCTCGAAGCACGCGCCTGCTCGGCGCGTTGTCAAGGTTCGTCTCCTGGGAGAGCGGGCGGTGACGGACGATAGGCATACAAATTAAACAGACGTTTCCGAAGATCGCTGACATTGGTTGCCGTTGCAGGATCCAGTCGGCGCAGCAATTCAGCGCTACGCGCTGCCTGTTCGGCCCGAGCCACGGCGTACCTTTGGGCGTCGTGATAGCGTGTATATCCTTGGTACCCAGCGACCGCGGCAAGACCCACCAAGATGGTCAGCAACAAATGGGTTTTCGGTGGGAAGCGTTTCTTGGGCATCCTGCACGATCCTTGACACCGTTAATGTCGTATCGCGGGCGGGACTGCCAAGCGCATGTCCCTGCATGCCCTTCTGTGCCACCGGTTCAAGCTGCGCAATGCATTCTTCGGCAGAGGAATGTAAACCTTAAAATCGTTGCGCTGTAGTGACAACAGTGGCGAATACCCCTCAATCCGATTGATAAACCCATGCCACTACGATGTCCACTGCAGCCTCTTCCCGGTAGGCCGCTTGAAAACCACATCCAAGATCCTGCCGTAGGTGGACATAACCGACACCGCTGGTTTACAAACCATCCACAAGCGGTAGGATAACCAGCAACCCGTCTTGCGAGCTTTCAATGTGGACCAGCTTCTCTACCGCGACGGATCACGTATTTCAATTGGGGCCTGCCGGACGCTTTGGTCGCAACCCGCCCGTGCGGGTTCGCAGCGGCACTTCTGGATTTCTTTGCTCCTCTGAGAACACTGAAGAACACTATGCGGCCCAAGACCTTGACCTATTGGTTCGTGCTGTTCGGTCTTCTGCTATATCCACCTGCACATGCCCACGCCTATGCACACCCCAATCCCGCGCTCAATGAGCAGGTACTTGAGCTGCCGGGCGACCCGCTCCACCCGGTGCTGTTGCAGGTGACGCTAATGGAGCCGAACGGTTCGGGTCCCTTTCCATTGGCCGTGCTCAACCACGGCAAGGCAGTGGGCAACCCACGGTTCGCGCCACGCTACCGTTCCGTGTACGCCGCGCGTTATTTCCTGTCGCGGGGCTACGCCGTCGCACTGCCAATGATGAGGGGATTTGCTGGTTCCGGGGGTACTTTCAGGCCGAGCTGCAGCGCGGAGGCGGACGGTATTCACGAAGCGCGGGACATTATCGCCGTCATCGAGGACCTTTCGAAGCGCAAGGAAATCGATACCCACCGCATCGTGGTCTTCGGTCAGAGTTACGGCGGGTGGAACAGCCTCGCCCTCGGCGCGCTCAACTACCCCGGCGTCAAGGGGATCATCGATTTTGCTGGTGGGCGAAAGGCCCCCACTTGCGGCGACTGGCAGGACGATCTGGCCGCCGCTGCGGGCGCCTTTGGCGGGCTGACGAAGGTCCCCTCCATCTGGTTCTATGGGAACAACGACGCGATTTTCCCGACACCGGTCTGGCGGGCCATGTACCGAAATTACACCGCCGCCGGGGGCAAGGCGCAACTGGTCGCGTATGGGCGATTTTTGAACAACTCCCACAACTTCCTCGGCGATATCGAGGCATTACCCATTTGGATCCCGAAGGTTGACGCGTTTCTCGCCCGGATCGGGTTGCCTAGCCGTGATCTCCACCCAAGCTTGCTACCCGCGCCCTACCCCAAGCCCACCCACTTCGCGGCCTTGGATGACGTGCGCGCTGTCCCAAACCTGAACCGCCAGGGCCGACAGTCTTACCGGGCATTTCTCAGAATTAAGGTGCGGCCGCGCGTCTTCTTGCTTGGCCGCAAGATCATCGTGACCACCAACGGTGGTTACGATCCCCTGGCGCGTGGGCTCAAGCTGTGCCGACAGGCCGGGCACCGGTGCTGGCCATACGCGGTGGATGACCAGGTGGTGTGGCCGTTCCGGCACATGGTGATACCGCCGCCCAGCCACTACGCTAAACTGGACAACATCGCAGCCGTTCCCTACGTGAACGTGGTCGGTCGCAATGGGTATCGAAGATTTCTCACACTTCCGTTGCCGCGTGTTTTCGTGATCGCACCCGATGGCGCATGGGATTTCGGAGCACGCGGCTTTGATCCCTTGGCCAGGACTCTGGCCCTGTGCCGCAAGCGAAACACGGATTGCCACCCATACGCCGTGAACAACCACGTCGTATGGAGAGGCGAGTGATGCGACGCAGGCGCGACGTTGGGCACTAAGGCCCACCGATCACTCCGTATCCAGAATTGATCTGGATCAAAATGCGTTGACACCCCACGCCCCATACTCCTCATGCAAAGGTATTGACCTCACACGTCGCCGTACACGGCGAAGGGGGTTTGGCCATGAAGATCACCGCATTCCTCGCGATCACCGGCCTGATCGCCACCACGATTGTCCTCGCCTCCGGTATCCGCTCTATGGTGCAGGGCGGCGCAAGCGATCTGCGCCAGAGCACGCGCATGATGATGGCCCGCGTGGAGTTGCAGGCCGCCACGGTCTTTCTGATCCTCCTGGCCCTCTACCTCAGTTTTCACTGAGGTCTTGACGTCAGAGGCTGGGTGTGGAGCGGCGTGATCAGGGCCCCGTGGACTCAATCACGGGGCGCTCCCGGTACTTGGCTGGCGACCGGGAGATGCCTGCGCGCCGTGAATCGCGCGCGCCCCGGATTCACCTGCGGTAAAGGCGTAAAGGTCACGGTAAAAAGCTGGGAGACCGAGGCACAGGAACGGCGCGCCCCTTGAACGCCCGCGACCTTGCAGCAGATCCGCGGGTGGCAAGCCTTGGATCCGCCCGCCCCGCCCAGCCGATGGACGATGATTGAGAGGCGCCCTCCCCTGTCCTACGTTCAGAACGCTGGCAATTCGGGGCGCTGGTCGGGCGCAATCCCGACGCCCTCGACTTCCACCAGCCACTCGGGGCGGCACACGGCGCCGGCGACGATTACCCGTGGCAGACCCGGGAGACGCTCGTGCAGCCGCGCTTC
This sequence comes from Chromatiales bacterium 21-64-14, assembly GCA_002255365.1. Lineage (NCBI taxonomy): Bacteria > Pseudomonadati > Pseudomonadota > Gammaproteobacteria > Chromatiales > Chromatiales bacterium 21-64-14. The sequence continues at coordinate 93,399 of NCBI01000022.1, read as the reverse complement.
GATGCGTGGGTAGTCGGCGGAGTCACGCAGGTAGACGATCAAGTACATCAGGTCCACGAGGTCGGCCCCGCCGGCACGCATCAGCGCATCGACGTTGGCGATCGCCCGGTCGAGCTGGCGCAACACGTCGCCGCTGTGGATCACGCGTCCCGTGCGGTCGATGCTCGCGGTGCCCGAGATGAACAGGTGCGCGCGGTCGGCGTAGGCTACGCGGGTGCCGCGCTCGAAGGTGACGTGGTAATCGTGGGTCGGACACATGCGCGTGAAGTCGTTGATATAGGTGACCTGTCCCGGCGCCAGTCCCAGGATCGAGTAGGCATCCATTGCCACGAGATCCGAGCGGTGCGCGCACGCCCCTTCGATGCCAGTGCTGGCGATGTAATGCGTCGCGGGGGTCAGTCCATGGCGGGTGAAGATCTCGGTCCGCGCATCGACCATCCCCTGGTAGAAGACATCGATCGCCTTGATGTAGAGCCAGGTTCGGATGCAGTGCTCGCGCAGGGTGCCTCCCTGGGCCGCTAATGCCTTGATCAAGTCTTCGAAGATCTCGCTGGTCTGCGTTTGGACCGGATCGGCGCAGGCGTCACAGGCACCGGCACACAGGCGTGTGCTCCATAGGTGGCCGAGGCCGTTGTGTCGCACCAGCACGTGCCGGGTCGACAGACGTTCCTTGACCAGCGGTTCCGGGCTCGCGATGTGATAGGCCAAGAGCGCGATCTTCGCGCCGGACAACGGCGGCTGCTGGACGATGGAGACCGCCACCGGGTTGCGGGGAAGATCGGCGGCCAAGGGACTATCGCGCACTAAGGCGGCCTGGTTCAATACGTCGCTTAGGAAAATGCGCCGGAACACCGCGGTCTCGGGGGCTAGGCCGAGGGCGGCGCGTACCTCATCGTAGCGGGCGCGGACGAATTCGACCTGCGCCGAGAACCCAAGGGCCCGTGGGGCCTCCAACAGGAAGAAATGCTCTTCGGTCGTGTCCTGCCCCCGGAACGACCGGGCCGCAATATCGCCGTCAAGCCACATGGGCAGGATCCTGCGCCGTGGCGCGCCGATTCGACATCTTCGTGTAGGGCACCGGTGGGACGCGCCGACTCAGATAACGATGATCGGACGGTCCGGGAACGCGAGCTGATCCCGATCGCGCCAATCCGGACGCACATAGTTGATTTCGAGCAGCCGCCGCACGCCGCGGATCGGGCGCGGTTCAAAGCCATGCCAGGTATCGGGCCCCGGGACGAAGATCACGGCCGAGTTGAACTCCGCCGATGCGCGACCCACCCAACGGCGCTCGCTGTCGTAGATGTCGGTGCCCCACTCCTGCGCCTCCGGTCCGGTGCACAGATAGAGAACCAGTGAGAATAATTTTTCCGGGATATCCCTGTGCGGCTCGAGCCACGCGCCGTCGGTGTCCTGGATGTACTCCATGCGCAGATAGCCTCCCGCGACCCTGATTCCGCAGGTCTCCTGGAACAGTCGCGCGATCCGTGGCTGCTGCAGCGCATCGGCGAATGCGGCGCAGACCGGGAAATGTGCGCGCAACGCGGGCGTAAAGAACGTTCGCGTGCGGTTGTCGGTATCTCGAACCCCGCGTGTGTCCCCGACCATCGGTGGAGCGATCGGCAGTACCAGGACACCTACGGCCAAATCTTCGGGCAGGACGTCGTTCAGGACCCAATGGCGGTACGGCACATCGTCACGGCGCGCCGCGCGCAACGCGCGGGCGAAATGTTCCGTAATAACGGCGGTATCCGGTACGTGTGGAAAAGCCATGGTGGTTACCGGCCTTGTCTGGAATTCCCTGATGGCGCTAGCGCGGCGCCCAATCGATGATCTTGCGCAGGATCGGGACCGATTTGGCGAACGCGCTGACACGATGACGGAAATATTCGCGCCGGACATAGGCCTCGGAATCGACGTAGCACAACTGCAGGCTCATGCGCTCGCCCTTTTGGGGCAGGAACCCATGCCACGAATGGTCACAGACGCGGAACATCAGCATGCGTCCGAACTCCGGCGGGTATTCGAACGCGTAGTCTTCTCGGTTCGCGCTGCGCAGAATTCGTAGACGGCCGCGCTCGTAGGGCCATGCGTGGCTGAAACCGAGCAGTACCGTGACAATCTTGTGCTTCGAGTCCGGGTGCGCATAGCCTTCGTTGTAGTGTCCCGTGGTGTTTCCCATCATCACGATCACGGGGGGATAGACACTTAGGTCCATGTCGAACTTCTGCTCGACGAGGCGCCGGAACCGCACGCTCAGGAGATCCTGAACGACGGCACTGAAGCATGGACCATAGCGCAGGCTCGGCAGCCCGTAACTGCCCCGGTCCGGGATGTGCGGGGCGTCGGCAAGTACTGCATCCTTGGCGCGCTCCGCGATGGCGTGCTCAACGAAGCTGAAGTCGTAAGGGTCGTGGTGCAGCGCAGCGGCGGTGATGGCCGCCTCGTCGAGCAACGCAAGCGGTAGGTCGCGATCCAGCATCCTCGGGCCTCGTCCCGGGCAGTTGCGCACGGGCAATACGCTCATGCTAGGAACGACGCGCATAATGCAACTTGATCTGGCTCAATCCACGGCCGACCCGAGGACAATTCCGCGCGCGACCGCGTGCCTGGACCCGAAGCGTGCCGACTCGTCGTCCGCGCCCCGAAACGGTGCTTACCACCGTGGCGCTGCACCACGCGCGCGCTGTTACGCCCTGCGCGGCACCGTGCACATGCTGTAAAGTAATTAAATATCAGTTATTTGTAGTTATTCTGGCCGTTGGCATGGAAGTTGATCGGAAATCCACCATGGTAGGTGCGCCAAAGCGGGCGTACCTCTGACTGGCTGCTGCAGGCCACTCGACAACGGCGTCTCACGTGCCCCATGGCATGTGCGACGCTTTTTTTTGCGTATCGGAATGCGATGCCGGAGGGATCTGGAGATGGCGCTTGGCAGCAAGGCAACGCAGGTCCACCTCTTTAGTCTGAATACCATTCAGATGCGCACCTTTCATATCACGTGGTTCGTGTTCTTCCTGTGTTTATTCGGCTGCTCCGGTATCGCGACCCTGATGCCAGTCGTGCGCAGCGATCTCGGCTTGACTGCGGTAATCGTGACGGCGTTTTTCGCCACACTGGTTTGTTTCTCACCCGCCACCCTCGCTGAGGAGCAGCGCGCTCTGGAAGCAGCGCTGGCCGAGCGCGAGACAACATTGGCGCGTGCATGAGCACCAAGGGACGGTGCCGCGGGTGGCCGAGGGACCAGGCCCCCGGCCACCCGCACTTTCCGTCCTTTTGTATTCCGTAATCCGTTTTTTATGGACGCAAGGTGGGGTAACACCATGGATCTGCGCCGGGGGTCGCTTCAGAAAACGGAAAATAAAGCACGCTAAGCCGGTTGCAGGGGTCGTAGCGGCCTGAACTTGCCTGCGCCGATCTTGGCGCTGCTGCGCCAGAGGTAATCGCCGGTCAGGTTGATGTGCTCCCAGCCCAGCGGCGACAGGTACTGCAACAGGCCGTCATCGAAGACATGCCCGTTGCCGCGCAAGGCATGCGCTGCGCGCTCCAGATAGACCGTGTTCCACAACACGACAGCCGCTGTCACAAGGTTGAGGCCGCTGGCTCGGTACCGCTGCTGCTCAAAGCTGCGGTCGCGGATTTCACCCAGCCGGTTGAAGAAAACGGCGCGGGCCAGCGCATTGCGGGCTTCGCCCTTGTTCAGCCCGGCATGGACGCGGCGACGCAGTTGCGCAGGGCGACAGCCAAGCCGTTCTGGCGTGGATAGCTGCCGAGTTTGCGCAGCATCAGCGAAGCCGTCACCGTGCCCTGCTTGATCGAGGTGGCCAGCCGCAGGATTCCATCCCAATGGGCGCGGACATGTTTGATGTTGAGCGTGCCGCCGATCATCGGCTTCAGCGCATCATAGAGAGTCTCGCCCTTCGGAATGTAGAGCTTCGTGTCGCCCAGATCGCGAATTCGCGGCGCGAAACGGAAGCCCAGCAGATGCATCAGTGCAAAGACGTGATCGGTGAAGCCTGCCGTGTCGGTGTAGTGTTCCTCAATGCGTAAGTCTGACTCGTGGTAAAGCAGCCCATCCAGCACGTAGGTCGAGTCGCGCACGCCGACATTAACGACCTTGGTGTGAAACGGCGCGTACTGGTCGGAAATGTGGGTGTAGAACGTCCGTCCTGGGCTGCTGCCATATTTCGGGTTGATGTGACCCGTGCTCTCGGCCTTGCTGCCGGTTCGGAAGTTTTGGCCGTCCGACGACGACGTGGTGCCGTCGCCCCAGTGCTCGGCGAACGGATGGCGGAATTGGGCATTGACCAGCTCTGCCAGCGCCGTCGAGTAGGTTTCGTCGCGGGTATGCCAGGCTTGCAGCCAGGCGAGCTTGGAATAGGTTGTGCCGGGGCAGGACTCGGCCATCTTGGTCAAGCCGAGGTTGATCGCGTCGGCCAGGATCGTGGTCAGCAATAGGTTCTTGTCCTTGGCCAGATCGCCCGATTTCAAGTGTGTGAAGTGCCGGGTGAAGCCCGTCCACTCATCGACTTCGAGCAACAGTTCGGTGATCTTGACGTGCGGCAGGATCATGGCCGTTTGGTCGATCAGCGCCTGCGCGGTGTCCGGCACTGCTGCATCGAGCGGCGTGATCTTCAAGCCGGACTCGGTGATGATGGCATCCGGCAGGTTGTTGGCCGCCGCCATCCGGTTGACCGTGGCGAGCTGCGCTTCCAGCAGCTCCAAGCGCTCGTTCAGGTACTTGTCGCAGTCGGTGGCCACGGCCAGCGGCAATGCGCTCGACTGCTTGAGGCTGGCGAACTTCTCGGGCGACACCAGGTAGTCCTCGAAGTCCTTGAACTGGCGCGAACCCTGCACCCAGATGTCGCCCGAGCGCAGGGAGTTCTTCAACTCGGACAGCGCGCACAGTTCGTAGTAACGCCGGTCTATACCGGCATCGGTCATCACCAGTTTTTGCCAGCGCGGCTTGATGAAGCCGGTCGGGGCATCGGCGGGCACCTTGCGGGCATTGTCGGTGTTCATGCCGCGCAACACCTCGATGGCATCGAGCACGTTCTTGGCGGCGGGCGCTGCCCGCAGCTTGAGCACGGCGAGGAATTCCGGCGCGTAGCGGCGCAAGGTGGCGTAACTCTCGCCGATGCGGTGCAGAAAATCGAAGTCATCGGGCTGCGCCAGCTTTTGCGCCTCGGTGACGCTCTCGGCGAAAGCGTCCCAGGGCATGACGGCTTCAATGGCAGCGAACGGGTCGCGGCCTGATTGCTTGGCGTCGATCAGCGCCTGGCCGATGCGCCCGTACAAACGCACCTTGGCGTTGATCGCCTTGCCGGACGCCTGGAACTGCTGCTGATGCTTGTTTTTGGCGGCGTTGAACAGCTTGCCCAGGATGCGGTCGTGAAGGTCGATGATTTCGTCGGTGACGGTGGCCATGCCCTCGATGGCCAGCGCCACGAGGGTGGCGTAGCGCCGTTGCGGCTCGAACTTGGCCAGGTCGGCGGGCGTCATCTGACCGCCCTCGCGGGCAATCTTGAGCAGCCGGTTCTGGTGAACGAACCGCTCGATGCCGGTAGGCAGGTCGAGCGCCTGCCACGCTTTGAGGCGTTCGATGTGTTCGAGCATGTGGCGAGAGTTCGGCTTGGCCGGTGACTGGCGTAGCCAGGCCAGCCAAGTGGTCTTGCCGTTGTCGCGACGTTTCAGCAGGTCGTCGAGACGATGCCGGTGTCCGTTCGCCAATGGCTCGGACAGGGCTTCGTAGATGCGTCGGTTGGCGCGGGTGATGGCCTCGGCACTTGCGCGCTCGATGGCGTTGAGCGCGGGCAAAATGATCGACTGCCGCCGCAGGTGCTCAATCAAGGCGCTGGCCAGCACAATGCCTTTGTCAGTTTGCATGGCCAGATCGGTCAGCGTGTGCACGGCTTGCCGGTAGTGGCTCATGGTGAACGGCCGGAAGCCGAACACCGTTTGCAGTTCGACCAGGTGCTCGCGCCGGGTCTGTTCCCGCTGCCCGTAGTCGTCCCAGCTTTCGATGCCGACCTTGAGCTGGTCAGCGACCAGTCTCAGCAAAGGCGGGAACGGCGGCTGATCGACACCAAGGAGAATGCCGGGAAAGCGCAGGTAGCAGAGCTGCACGGCAAAGCCCAGGCGGTTGGCCGGGCCGCGCCGCTGCCTGATGAACGACAGGTCGGATTCGCTGAACGTGTAGTGACGGATCAACTCATCCCTGGTGTCCGGCAACGCCAGCAGGTTTTCCCGCTCGGCGGCGGACAGGATGGAACGACGCGGCATGTTTACTGATCCGTTCTCAAGTATTGATACAGGGTCTCCCGGCTGACACCAAACTCACGGGCCAGCTTTGACTTTTGTTCGCCTGCATCGGCCCGTTGACGCAACTCAGCCGCACGCTCTGGCGATAGGGCTTTCTTGCGGCCCCGATAGGCGCCGCGCTGCTTGGCCAGCGCAATGCCTTCTCGCTGCCTCTCGCGGATCAGGGCGCGCTCGAATTCAGCGAATGCACCCATCACAGACAGCATCAGGTTTGCCATCGGCGAGTCCTCGCCGGTGAAGGTTAGGCATTCCTTGACGAACTCGATGCGCACACCGCGCTTGGTGAGTTTTTGCACCAAGCGGCGCAAGTCATCGAGATTGCGCGCCAAGCGATCCATGCTGTGCACCACCACGGTATCGCCCTCGCGCACGAAGGTCAGCAGCGTGTCGAGCTGCGGGCGCTGCGTATCTTTGCCCGAAGCCTTGTCGGTGAACACCTTGTCCACCTGGCTCTGTTCGAGCTGGCGTTCTGGGTTTTGGTCGAAGCTACTGACCCGCACGTAGCCGATGCGTTGACCGTTCAAGGGTATCTCCTGCACAAAAGTGTCAGGTAAAAATCTATAACCCTTGGTGGATGCTGTCAATAAATATCGACATAGACTCTAACTTGACGTATTTGAATTGCAGAACCTGACGCCCAGTTAGGGTATAGCTAAATCGGACAGGTTCAAACTTAACGCGTCATACAACAGACGGAGCATCCATCTTCATCGCGGGTCAAATTGATGCGGCTTGCTGCGTCTCTCGAACTTAACGGGCATGATCCGGCTCTTTCATTTGGAAGCAAAGAGTTTCCCTTTGGCCCCCTGCCAGCAATTGCAACTCCGCTTCAAATTCGTGTGGCTCTTCGGGTGCGGCCGTACTCTGATAGATTGCATCTCCAGGCATAAGTGAGAGCAGAAGCGTCTCCTGCAAGCTTCCGGGTCGCTTAATGCTAACCGTAACTTGCAGCCCTTCAGCGCGGCGGGATAGGGTCAACCGCATCCGCTCCCCTTGCGGGGTGTCTACGATCTCAAGACTGCCTTCTGCCAAAGAGCAAACGACTTTGAACGGTTCTGGCGCGTGATGGTGGCCACCCAGATGCGAGCTGGTGGGCGAGTCTGCGACCGCATCTGGCGCGCCAAAAGTAATGCTCGCAGTTCTGAGTGCCGGGAGGTGCCCAAGTAACTCTTGGTGTAGCAATGCGGCAATGCTTTTTGCTTGGGCCAAAGACAGATTATCGCCGACGTCGATCGCCAAGTCCGTATGCAGTCGGTGACCAATCCAGCGAGCCCGCGTATCGATGATCCGCTTAACACCCGGTACATGCTCAGCCGCGTGGCGGATTTCTTCAATGACTTCTGGTTCAACGCCATCGAGCATGCGCGTCAATACGGCATGATAGCCATCGGCGATTAGCGCGGCGCTTTCGATTTCGCGACCGACGCGGATACGGAAAACGGCGACCACTTCGTTGCCGATAAAGCCGATGACACCGGCAATACCGACCCAAAGAAGTTGCGTGATCGGCTGCGGGTGGATCAAGCGGTTGATCGCCTCGTATCCGGCGATCCCGGCACTAAAGAGTATGATCAGAACGATGGAAATTCCTGCCAAATCCTCTACTCGGCCATAGCCGTAAGTGAAAGTCTTGCTCGGTTTGCGGCGAGCAAGCATGAACGCAAACCAGAGAGGAATCGCGGTGGTTGCATCGCCAACGTTGTGGATCGTGTCCGCAAGCAAAGCGACCGAACCCGTTGCTATGACGACCGTGATCTGCAACGCCGATGTGATGGCAAGAATGATAAAAGACCACTTGATGGCCCAGATACCGCGGGTAGTCGTCGCAATTGTTGCGTCGATCACTCCATGAGTGTGACCATGCGAACCGCCACTGTCATCATGGTCGTTCCCGCCATGCCCGTTTACCCGTTTCTGGCCGCCAAATCCAAGCCAGGCAAGAATTTTTGACATCCTGTTTACCCCTCTCATAAATATTTGCTGATTTCTTTCAATTCTTTAAGCGCGCCTTTTGCCGTTTGTGGATCGGCGCGCACTTGTAGCTCAAGACAATGGTCTAATGGAGAGGATATTACATCGAATTACCCAACCTTGTCATTCACGTTGATGAGGAAGCCACTAACGTGCTTTATTTTCCGAATTCTGAGACGACCCCTATTATGCCCTGGGCCGGGCCCTGGATAGTTTCCGGGACAGGACAGCGCGGCAATGGCATCCTCTGGCCCTGAGGGCCCTGGCCGATTGGCCCGGCCCAACCTTGATCCTGGACTGGTGGGTCGCCGAGGCGAGCCATCGCCCAGAACCCTGGATGGCGCGCGCTATCCACGGTGTCCGCCTAGCGGAGGGCATGGTGGGGGTCCAACCGAGCCCCGGCGGAGTCGCGGCGCTGCACCGGTATTTCCACCGCATCGAGCAGGCCGAACGGGATCTGGCAGAGGCTGCTCAGCGGGATCCCGAAAGCCCGGAACCGTATGCGTGGCTGCTGGCTACGGCGTTGACCTCGGGCGCGGAACCGGATGAGATCCAGGCGCGCTTCGCGGCGGTCTGCGCGCGGGACTCGGACCATCTGCAGGCCCACCTGCTTCGGCTGCAATCCCTCGGGGACCACGGAGATGGGCACGCGGCCCTCGCCTTCGCCCGCGGCGTCGGGGAGAGCATGCCGCGCGGCCATCCTCTCCATGTCTTGATTCCCTGCGCTTATATCGAACACTGGGCATGGATCCGGTACCTCCACGGACCGGAAACCGCCGATGCCCAGCTACGCGTACCCGGCACCTTCGGCGAACTCACTGCCGCCTACTGTCGCAGCGGACTGGGCCAGGACCAGGGATCGGCGGATTCCACGATCCTACGTCGTTTTGCGGCCGGCTGCTTCGCGGCTGCCTTCTACTTGGCGGGGGAACGGGCCGCGGCGCGGGAGTCTCTGTCCAAGATCGGCCCCTGGGCCAGCCCCTATCCGTGGCGCTATCTGCAAACCCAGGTCCGGGATCATCCGGATCCCGGCTACGTGGTGGACCGCCTGCGTAGCGAACTGCACCAGGGACTCTCGGCGTGAGCCCGTCCGATCCACCGGCTACGCGGTGGCCTGCGTCGTCAGCCAGACCGTAAGCGCCTCCGAACCGCCGATCCGCTCCCCGTTGACGAATACCTGGGGCACCGTGTCTGTGCCACTGACCGCCCGCAACGCCCGGTCCGAGGCCCCGATGCCTACCACGATCTCCTCATAGGCGAGACCCGCCTCTGCGAGCTTGCCCTTGGCGCGCTCGCAATACGGACACCCTGGGCGGGTAAACACGGCCACGCCGGGCAGCGCCGCGGCACGCGGATTGAGATAACGGAGCATGGTATCCGCATCGGAGACTTGGTACGGGTCGCCGGGGACTTGGGGCTCCACGAACATCTTCTCGATCACCCCGTCCCGCACCAGCATGGAATAGCGCCAGGAGCGGAGCCCGAAGCCGAGATCCGCCTTGTCCACCTGCATGCCCATGGCAGCGGTGAATTCGCCGTTGCCATCGGGAATGAATCGGATCTGATCGGCCCGTTGCTCCTTCTGCCATGCCTCCATGACGAAGGGATCGTTCACCGAAACGCACAGGATGTCGTCCACACCATTCGCCCGGAACACCGCCGCCAGTTCGTTGAAACGTGGAACGTGGGCCGAGGAACAGGTAGGTGTGAAGGCACCCGGCAGGGCGAATACCACCACCGTCTTGCCGGAAAACAACGTCTCGCTGGCGATCTCCGCCCAATCACCGTCCCGGCGTACGCGGAACCGCACCGGGGGTACCCGTTGGCCTTCTCGATTCTCCAACATGATGTCGCCTCCTGTCATTCGTGGTCATGTCCGAAGCAGCGTGTCGGATATACACGGGGTCCGGCGTCTGATCCACAGATTAGGGCCGGCAGGGTTAGAGGTAAAATGGATTGTTACGATTAGATAGATAGTTTAAATCTATTTCAGAAGACCTGAGCCCGGCCCGGGCCGCTCGTGCTACTCGCTGGCGCAAGGCATGCCCAGAACATCCGCAGACGGATCACACCGTCTCCGCCTGCGCGGCGGCCCCTGCGCCCGCGTAGGATCCACCACCACGCTCCCGGGGTTCACACCGGCGTCGCCTCCGCTCGCGGCCCGGCCACCCGTTTGTACAAACATGGGATGGCCCTGCGGGCCCGAGTGATGGGCTCAAACCGGACGGACGGCGCGCGGCAGGCCAGTCCGTGGCTCCAATCCGGTCGGGCCCGGCGCGATCCGGCGCGCCATGGGACCCTGGGGGCTTTAGGTGGAATGGTGCTTACGGTCGTCAGAGCCGGACCAGACCGTTAAGTTTGGTCATGGAAGGTAGCGAACGCACGGGAACCGCGTGCCTGCATCCATGGCTTTCCGTAACCATTGCTTTACGATATGGGCGCTCAGCAAGTGCCCCTTGCGTCAGATGCGGAAGTGAGGATTGGGTCGAGCTCTGCGGACGCGGACAGACCACCAAGGTCCCGATCCGCCAGGCAAGATTCGCAGGCTGGCCAAACGGAATTACAAAACCAGCGGGGTGCCGACGGCGGGTCCCCACATGATGGCCAAGAGGCACTGATGCGGTGCGGTGACGGATTTTACTATCCGCAATCCCCGGAAGCCCGCGCCGGGAGACCGGGAACTGAACCAGTCATGCAGGGGCAGAGCGTCGGGCACTGCGATGCCGCCGCCCGCCGCGGCGGCGGCATCGTAGGTTAATAGTGCAGTGGCTGTTCCTGCAACTGCACCACGCCCTTCTGGCGGGAAAAATACGCCGCCAAGTTCTCTATGTCCTGCTTGCTCAGGCCCGCCGCCATTCCCTTCATGATCACGTTGGTACGGGCACCGGTCTGGTACTCAGTCAGCGCCTGGACGATGTAACCCTGATACTGACCGGCCAGCCGCGGATACTGGGGATTGGTGCTGTTGCCGTCCTTGCCGTGGCAAGCCGCGCACATCACGGCCTTCTGCTGGCCCGCCGCCGCGTTGCCGTCGGCGAAGATCTGGGCGGAAAATGTGGCAATAAACAGGACCGCCGTACAACCGAGTAGTCGCTTCATGTGGGACCCTTACCTTTCGGTTACCGAGCGCCGCGGCGTTACTTGCCGCCGGATGGATAGGTGGAAAAGTATGCTGCGAGGTCTTCCATGTCCTGCTTGCTAAGCGAAGAGGCTTGGGCATGCATGGTCTTGAAACTCCGCGCACCGTCCTTGTACTCCTCTAACGCTTTGACGATGTACTGGGCGTGCTGACCACCCAGTTTGGGTACAGGGTAGGTGGGGTAGGCATTGTCGTAGGTAGGAATCCCGTGGCAACCCATACAGGGGAAGGCCTTCTCCTTGCCGGCGACTGGATTGCCGGCTGCCTGGGCACCCGGTGACAGGGACCAGACCAGACCAACCGCCATGAGGCCGAACAGTAGCCGCTTGGTCATCTTGCTCCTCGTGCTCTTTCAAAGAACGATGGAAGTCCGTTCCGGCTGTGCCGGACGGACCCTGGCTCGCCCTGGGCTCCCCGCCCAGGGCGAGGCGATTGTATCAGTTCTTGGCGATGGTGCAAAAAGGCACGCATGGACTTCGGGGATCCGGGTTTTCGACCCCTCCGGCCCAGGTTCCGAGTGGACTGCAGGATACGTTCCGATGTCTCCGCGACCGGTGCCGCTCGAGGCACGGCCCGAGCGGGCGGAGGCAGCCCGGGCTACGCCCGGGGGCGGTCCCGGACAAGGATTGGGGTTTACTGCCGCGGCGCGGATCACATCCGCCGTCCCTGGCTGCGGCGGCCAAGCAAATGCGGGTGAAAAATTCGGGTCGGGGCCGCGTGGGCGGCGCCGGACGACGCCGCGAGGGTCAGTGCCCCACGGTTCGCGCAGTCGCAAAAAAGCGGTGGCCTTCGGGCCACCGCGTGAGATTTTTGGAGAACTGGCCGGTAATATCAGCGAGAGCGGGCCGTTCCGTAACGCCGCGCCGCACCCCAGCCGAGCAAGGCAATACCCATTAGCACCAGGGTCGCGGGCTCCGGAACACTGGGCGTGCCACCGGTGAATCCGCCACCACCGATGCCGATGGAACGGGCACCGAAGGCCACGGGCTTGCCGTTGTTGTTTCCGAAAGTCGGGCTGTCGGTGACCTCGAATATGGTGAACAGCGACGTATCCACCCCGTCATAAAAACTGTGGGTGATGTCGGCATCTACCACCGGATCGGTCAGGCCGATGCCTAACCCCGCGGTGGTGGGTGCGAACACACCGCTGGTAGAGATGGTATTGTTCGTCGTGGTCCCGAAGGAGGGAACGAAGTCGTACCACGACTGGCCGAAGCCCTGGTCGGTGTTGACGTACAACGATCCGCCAGCGTTGAAATAGGTGGCAAACTGGGCGGCAGCACCCGCCAGCGCGCTCTGAGCACTCGAAAATCCGCCCGAACCTACCATCACCGTGTCAAATCCACCGGCCAGCGCCGCCGCAATCCCTGCCGCGTTGGGGTTAAAAAAACTGGCAGAATAGCCGGCACTCGTGATAGCGCTAGGGCTGCTGCCAAGGTTGACGCCGATATAGCCCACCGTCTTGCCGGACCGGCCCGCAGCCGTGGAAGCGGTGCCAAAATTCACGAAATCCAGGCCCGCCGCCATGTATGCGCTATTGTTGTGCTCGTCCGAATCATGGCCGGTAATGAAAATCGCACCCGCGTGGGCGCTCCCTGCAACCGCGGCCGAAAGCATCAGCCCCATCCATTTTAAAATTTTCGCGCTCATCGCACTCCCCCTGCCAAGTCGTTGTCGATTCGTAGACCAAGGAATGGGCTCCGGTTTTTCGCGTGCGCCCGCCCTACACCGTCTACATTCAATCGCCCAAGCGTCGGACACATGATGTAGTGCTAATAACTACATTCACACACCGTGCCAATAATTATTATATGTTTTAAATCAATTTGTTAATAAATAATTATTGTAGTTATAACATTTACATGTAAAACAATCTGACACTATTCGAAGACCTCAGCGTCTAGTGTTGCCTCCCAGCAGGCCACTGGAGTCCCCCAACCCCCTGTGTCCAGGCGAAAATCCCGATGCAAGCCCGTTTCACAACGCCCTTGGTCCCCTGTATAAAATCCTGACGCCCTGGCTGTGCGAGGCGGCGCAAGCTCGCGTCGAGCCACGCCATCAAAGGTGGGGCTACCTGCATGCGCCGCTCGGACGCTGGTATGGCGGTATGCGCTTTATGGTCTCGGATCGGGAGTTGCGGCCCACTACACAACTTGGCCTCCCTGTTCATGATGCCGAGCGGCGCATGGAGCGGGAAGCAAGCGCGGAAGCACTAGGCTTGGTCTATCGGGAGGCGCTGGCCAGAGCGCCCCGCCGAGGGTGGCGAGCCGCAGCGGCAGCGTCCCGGACATCGTGCATGACGGCGCCAACGGACTGGCACTTCGTACGCCGACCCCAGGACTGCCCCGTCCTGACGGCGCTAGCGGGCGCCTGCCGGCTCCTGCGCAGGACCCGGGACTTCTTCGGCCTCGTTGTTCGGTTTCGCTCCGAATTCGTCCAGGTATCGTCCAAATGTCTGCCAGTGTTGGCGTTGTGCGTGGATGCGCCAGCCCATCACCAAGTTCAGCCCAACCAGCTCCCACACGAAGTACAGCCACGGAACCCCCAACATCGCCGCCAGGAAGATCCCTAAGGTGCGATAGTTGGCCGACAGCAATGCCCATGCCCGCACCGGACCCGCGAAGACCTCGCGGTACCGAAGCCGGATGCGTGCCTGATCCTGTGGATGCCGCGCCAGCACCGCCGCGAGCCGCTCGCGCAGGGACACAGCGCCACCAGAGGTTAAATACTGAAGCTGCACGTAGCGCAGGTACACACGGCGCAGCGGCCCCCCAGTCCGAGCACGCAGATCCTCGATACGCGGCAGCTCTGCGGATCGCTTGTCGCGCCCCCAAAAATCGTACTCCTGGCGTTGTAACTCATAGGCGGCCGATTGTACGGCGTGGGCGAGACCGGAGAGCACCACCAACCCCCATACCGCTGGACCCAGGCGTTCCGCCATCGACAGCGCCAGCCCCGTATAGACGGAAATGAATGTCACATAGTCACAGATTCCATCAATAATCTTTCCGAGCTGTGACTGGCGATGGGTAAGTCGGGCAAGTTGCCCATCGCTCCCATCCAGGATGTGCCAGGAAATCATCAGGGCGAAGCCCGCGGGCGCGGCCCACCAGGACCGGTAGTGAAAGTAGGCGACTCCAGCGAGGATGCCGCACGTCATGCCGGCGAGAGAGACGAGGTTCGGTGCTACCCCGAGACGCGCGAACCACAGCGTCAGGCGCCGTGAAGCGGGGTGAATGATACGAAGGTTGGTGACCTCTTCGATCTCAGGGGTGCGCGACGCGGATTCCAGATCCTTCAGGGTCGCTTCGGCCGCGGCTGGACGCCGGCCGGAGGCGCCCACGCTCAAAGCAGGCCCTGGTCGATTAGTTGCTCGCCCTTGCGGAACGCGGCGGGATCATCGACGTCGACCCAGATCCGGTCCTTGATGTCGAAGCTGCGCGCCTTGCCCCACTCGGCGAGCACGTTCATCGCGCCGGATATGCTCTCATCGCCACGCTGGAAACTCTCCTCGAGGGCGTCGAAGATCACCGGTGTGCACAGGAACACACCGGTATCGATGGCGTTATGGTCCCGGATCACCTTGCCCACGAGTTCGATACGCCCGCCCGAACAACGCACCCGGGTCACGTCCTCCGGGTCGTTGAGCGGGTTGTCGATGTTGTGATCGACGCACAGCGTGACGGTGCCCGGCTCATGAGGTGTGGCGAGCACGTCGCGGATGATGTGCGGATCGACCAAGTGGTCGCACATGGTCAACAGGAATGGACCCGACAGATACTCCTTGGCCTTATAGACCGATACGCCGTTAGCGCGCTCCCAATCCTCATTGATCACATGGGTGATGGATATCTGCTCGCGGGCTGCGAACGCATCCAGCGCAGCACGCAAGGGCGCCCCCCGGTAACCACTCACCACGTGGAACGCCGCTACGCCCGCGCGACGCGCATTGTTGATCACCCGCTCGATCAGCGGTACACCCTTCACCTTGATGAGGGGCTTGCTTTCGCCCTTCTCGCGGAGCCGGGTACCCTGTCCCGCTGCCACGATCAGACAGTTCATCCAACGGCCCTCGCCGCAAGTGTATGGTTGCGTATGAAGGTTTCAGTCAGTTCGTAGGCCTCGTCATCGGTGTACTGCTTGGGCGGATGCTTGCAGAAATACGCCGATGGCGCCTCCAGGACCCCGCCTTCGCCGTTGAGCAGCGCCAGCTTGCAGCAGCGGATCATGTCGATCGCCACTCCAGCTGAGTTGGGGGAATCCTCCACCGAGAGCCGCAGCTCGATATCCATGGGCACGTCGCCGAACAACCGCCCTTCCATACGCAGGAAACAGAGCTTGTTGTCGTTCTGCCAGGGCACGTAGTCGCTCGGGCCGACGTGGATGTTTTCGTCTGCAATGCGCGTCTCGGCGACCGACTGGACCGCCTCGGTCTTGGAGATCTTTTTAGATTCCAGTCGCGTCTGATTCTTCATGTTGAGGAAATCGGTGTTGCCGCCGGTGTTGAGCTGGTAGGTACGCATCAGCTTTACGCCGCGCTTGGCGAACAGGTCGGTCAGCATGCGGTGTGTGATGGTGGCGCCGAGCTGGGATTTGATGTCATCGCCGATGATTGGGAGCTTGCGCGCCTTGAAACGCCGGGCATACTCGGGGTTGCTGGCGATAAAAACCGGCATGTTGTTGATGAAACCGACACCCGCATCCAGGGCGCATTCGGCGTAAAATTTCGCCGCCTGCTCGGAACCCACGGGCATGTAATTCAACAGAATCTCGGCGCCGCTTTCCTGTAGCGAACGAATCACGTCTTCCTTGGACAGTTCCGCGGCATCGGCGATCACAAAGGTACGGTTCTCCTCGTAGTTCGCCATGTGCTCGGAGACGCCGTCCAGAATCTGCCCCATCTGCACCGTGACCCCGCTCGGCGCCAAGTCACCGCAAAACACCGTGGTGCAGTTGGGCTTAGCAAAGATTGCCTCGTTGACGTCACGGCCGACTTTGCGCTTGTCGATGTCAAACGCGGCGACCACTTGTACGTCACAGGGCCGGTAGCCACCAACTTCCAGGTGCATCAGGCCGTTGACCCCGGTGCGGCAGCGCTCCGGTGTGTAGTAATTGATCCCCTGAATCAGGGAACTCGCGCAATTTCCCACCCCGGCGATCGCCACCCTGATTTTGGCTACCTTAGCCATAATACACCTCGCTCGCGTGTGACAACATTTTAAGAAACAACATGTTACTGATTGTTTCAGGCCATGACGTTACAATAGTTCCCAGCAAAGGGCAAGCGGCGCACACGCCCCACCTGTGCCTCGCCCGGGTCCGCCGGCAGAGACCCACGGCGCGCGTCGCCAGCGTCTATTACCATGAGCCGGATTAGCCGGCCAGGCTCGGTTTTGCCCCCTGCGGGCGGCGGACCGTCGCCGGTCGGGGGGCATTCGGAGAGTGGGGCTACGGCAAGCGCCGCGGGGGTGGCGCGGAACGGTGGCACGAAGATCCGCGGTGTGCGCAGCCCGCTTCTGTCCGTTCGCCCACGAAGGGGATTCCGTGCGCACACGGGCCGACCGGAATTCGCGGGGGTCCATGACACGCGAGAAGCTCCGCCGCAGAATAAGGTATTTTGACACTGGGTTCAGGTGATTTCAAGGCGCTGAGGCGGCTTCCCTCCCGGCCCGGAGTCCTCCACGGGGCTTGGGCGCCCTCGCACGGGCACGGGAACCAGGATACACCCCACGGGGGCAATCCATTTGCGTGGCGCAACGCCGGCACGGGGCGGCGGTTGCACCGCCCCGGAGAACTACGAAATAATCCCGCGGATCCTGGCGTCAGGGTGGTGGCGTCCGCGGCCGGTATTACCCCGCCGCCGCGCGGGCGTCCCTGGCCCCAACCCCGTTTCTGCCGACGGAGATCCGGGCACTTAAGACCAACCGGTGAAGCTGCTGATCCTGAACAACCGCGTCAGCGGAGTGCGATCCACAAGGGCCTGCTGACGCCGGCACGGCGCACCTGGTCGCACATCACCCACAAACACCCCAAGGTTCAGTAATGGCTCCCAGCACCCACGCTTTCATATGTGCTTCACTTCCTACTACTGTGTCGTAGTTGAACGGGCTAACACGCGGCTACCGCGATCTCGGACCCAGCGGCTGGAACGCGGCGTGTTTCGCAGCGCCCCTGCTCCGACCACCGTCATTCAGGATTACAGTGCCGTGAACAACCAAAACCCAAAACCTTGGGCCTGTGTGGTGAAGGCCAGTTACATCCTGCAGAAAGTCCCCCGCGCCACTCGCCGATCAAGTGCCGAACAGACAACCGGTACGCGGCCGCCGCTCGCCCGCCGTCCTTGGACAGGGCCGTGATTGTTACCCGTTATCTGACTCGAGAGATCGTCAAGCCGCTGGTGATGCTGTCGCTGGCGTTGGTCGTGATCTTCGCCGGTTACAGCAGCGCGGTGTTCCTCACCCAAGCGGCCAATGGCGTGCTTCCCACCAGCGTGGTAGTTGAGCTCATCGCACTCAAGACGATTATTGCCCTCGGAGTCCTTTTACCCATCGCGCTCTACTTGGGGGTGGTTATCGCCCTGGGACGGATGTACACCGATAGCGAGATGACGGCCTTACATGCACTGGGTGTTGGCCAAACGGATGTCCTACGCGCGGTCGTCGGGCTCGCGCTGGCACTGTCCATGCTTGTAGGCATACTTACCGTGTATGTCCGACCGTGGTGCTACCAGCAATCTTATCAGGTCAAGGCCCGAGCCCGCGTGGAATTCAACCTGAGCAACATCGAACCGGGGAATTTCAGCGAAAATAGCGCCGGCACTCGTGTGATCTTTGCGGCCAGCGGCGCAGGCAGCGAACTCCAGCGAGTGTTCATGCAACGCGAGCAACC
Organism: Chromatiales bacterium 21-64-14; assembly: GCA_002255365.1. NCBI lineage: Bacteria > Pseudomonadati > Pseudomonadota > Gammaproteobacteria > Chromatiales > Chromatiales bacterium 21-64-14. The sequence goes on along the minus strand of NCBI01000022.1, from coordinate 75,080 downwards.
CCACGGCGGCACTCAGGTCCTATACGCAATGCAAGCTCGCCAGGAACGCGACCCTGACTATGCTGCGCCACTCCTGCGCATGCGCAATGTGCACATATACGACCTAGCACGCGACGGCGGTCAGGACTTCATCGCCTCGGTCGCAGCGCTCTCCTATCACATGAACGAGCCGTCGATAGAGCCGATCGGATTCTGGCACTCGTCGGCTAGCATGGGCCAGCTGGCTGCCTCACACGCTCCGCCCGACATCTCCGAGTACCAGTGGCGGCTGACCGCGCCGGTCTCTGCCCTGCTGCTCGCAATCCTCGGTATCCCCTTAAGCCGAACACGCCCACGTCAGGGGCGTTATGCAAACATGCTCACAGCGGTGCTGGTCTACGCGGCCTATTACAGCCTGGATATCATGATCAGGTCCTGGGTCAGCCAGGGAGTACTGTCGAGCGTGCCAGGTGTGTGGCTGGCACCCATTGCGCTCGCCGTGATCGTACTCACCACCTGGAGTCGCCCACTCGACGCTTTGCGCCGCTGGCGCTCCGGCAGTGCCGGGGCGGCGGCGCCGTAAGCCTGCTCAACCGCCTATCACCGATGGACCGCCACCGGTCGGTTACTGGTGATGCCGCTGTTGCTGCCGGGGCTCGATCTACAGAGTCTCGGGATCAGATCAGTTGCATTGTCCGCTGCTGTTATCATTTGCTGAACCCGCCGGCGCCCGCCCCGCTGACCCTGCCGTAGCGCCTTCACCCCCACGGCCATTGACCGGGATGCTTCCCTACGTTGCGCCGTTAAGGGTAGAATTTGGGGAAATCTTCCCCTCTCCGCCGCTCGGAATGTCTCAGGCCTCCGACCAAAGCGACCCGCGGGGCCGGTCGGGATGACTCCGCGCCTTTTCCCCGGCTGGAAACAGCCGAGCGTGGTACACCAGCGCGGCGAAGCCGTGAGCATTGCCTGCACGAAGGGAAACCGATTTGAAGATCTTTTTTACGTTCGAAAATCCGCTTCCCAGCCCGGAAGCCGATGCCGAGGTCTTCATCAACACCGCAAAAGCCCTCGCGTCGCTGTCCGACCAGCCATGCTGGCTACACGTTCCTCTCCCGCGACGCACCAATCGTGTCGGAACGGTCGTGGGGACAGGAATCGACGTCGTCCGTGCTCTGGCCCCAACCCGGCCCGCGGTTCTACGGCACCTCTGCTGCGCCATGACGCTTGCGTGCCATCGCGCCTACTGGCAGGCCGACCTCGTCTATACCCGCAACCTCTGGGTCGCCCGGTGGGCGCTGGCGTTCGGGCAACGCGTCGTCTTTGATCACTATCGCCCCTGGGCAGACCAAATTCCACCGCTGCAAGGGTGGATTTTCCGTATTCTCTGCCATCGACGTTTACTGGCCCACATCTGCCACTCGGAATACACAAGGCTCAGCTATCTACGCCTGGGTGTCCCTGAAAGTCGGATCCTATGTGTCCATAACGGCTATGACCCGACGAGACTAGGTACTCCGGTGGAAGCAAGCGCTGCCAAACGAGCCATCGGCATCCCTCCGGAACGTATTTCGGTCATGTACACCGGCCGGATCAACGAGCGCAAGGGCATCGAAATCGTGATCGCCGCGGCACGCCGCCTGCCCGAAATCATTTTTGTCCTCGTCGGCTCTTATGGTAACGGTCCAATCGAGCAATCCGCGCGCGACGTCCCGAATGTACGGATTTTCCCCTGGCAATCCGATACGGAGTTGCCGAAATTTTTGTACGCTGCGGATATCCTGCTGATCCCTCCGAGCGCGAAACCACTCGGACAATTTGGAGTAACGGTCCTGCCCCTCAAGACATTCCTATATATGGGGACCGGGCGCCCGATCCTCGCCGGAGACACCCCGGATCTCAAAGAAGTGCTCAGCCACGGCCGCAATGCATTTCTGTGCCGGAGCGACAGTACGGAATCCCTTGTTGCTGGAATCCAAACGCTGGCCGGAGATTCGGTACTGCGTGAAACCTTGGCCGCCACTGCATTGCGCGACGCGCGCGGCTTCACTTGGGAGGCCCGCGCGAAACGGGTCCGGGAGATCATCGAACCGCGGCTTGCTCTGGCGCGGCAGAGCCATTCGTTCCGAGACCGGGTCCGCCGATCCGCGCGTTGGTTTGCCAACTTGGTATTGCGACGATCATGGATCCTGCCGTCCGACTCCGAGCCGCCCGAAAATAAACCCCCTGCAGGGAAATGATGGGCCTATGGTCCACGGCGTCCGGAACCGGCAGGCAGTTCACGCGGGTGCGCTGTCCTCGCCACCCGGATTGGCCCACGGCGCAGCCAGTTCGGCCAATAACTGCCGATCCCGATGTGCCCGAACATAGCGCGCGTCGAACACCCGCATAATCTCCCGTGCGCGCACGGACCCATACCAATGCACGACGCGTGTGTCGGGATAGAGCACTTCCTCAAGACGTGGCCGCTTACCGGGTGGATGCACCCGGAACCAGTGTTCCGAGATTTCCGGCCCTAGGGGAAAGAAAACCTCTGGGGGCAGGACCCTGATGTCTGTCGCAGCCGCAGCCCCGGCACCGCGCAAGGCATCCTGCAGGAGTTCCGGGCCGAGTGCATTACGCGAGCGGACCAGATCCTCAGGGCGCAAGGCCCCAGCGCGACCGAGTAATTCGGCAAGAAACGGGTGCCCAGGCGCAGCGCCCAACACCGCACCATTCGCAGCCGTGGGAAACCAATGCTCGATACGCCGAAAGTGCCGCCACCCGCGCGGATGACGGCGTAGCAGGTCTCGGGTGACAGAGCGCAGCACGGCTGCCCCAAAAACCAGGGGATTACGGCTCGCGCGGACCACTCCTGGCCAGACCAGCCGCTCCCTTCCGCAGAAAACGCCACCGGCCGCTCGTAGCGCGTCCAGTGGCGCTACCGTAACGGTATCCACATCCAAATAAACACCACCATAGATCCACAACAGTGCCATACGCGCAAGGTCGGACTGCATGGCCGGGCGGTCGGCGGCCCACTTTGCCACCTCTACGATCCGCGGCGCGACCCCTATCACGCGATCGACCAGCTCCAGGTAATCCAGATGCACGCATTTGACCCGCGGGGTCCTTAACAGGTCCACAAAATACTGCGCGCCGCTCAGATCGTCGGCGTGGTGAAGGATGACCTGCTCGTACCCCCCGCGGTCGGCAGCCGAACGAACCGCCAGCCAATTCAACCAAGGGAAACTCCGTCCGAACCAGACGAAGTGCGCGATCGGTGGAATACTATCGGTCAACGTGTCTCCCATCTTCAACAACAATTCGATTGAGAAGTCTCGAATTTATCCTTCTCAAAGAAGCTTCATTATGAAATTGACAAAATGGAACCCGAAATTATTCTTCAGCCAGTTATTCGAAACCAAATAGTGAAAAATTCTTACCTTGCTTTTTTTTAATCTAAACCACGCATCGCGCTGCGCCCTGGCATCCTGATCACTATAGCCACTCCCATGAGGATGGTCTACCGTGACCCCATCGTCAACCATCGCATATCGCCTAGTGGCCATGCTGAGAAAGCCTAGGTATATGTCCACGCCATGACCAATTTTGTTCACGGCTAAATCTATCGGACAAATTTCCTCAAGGTAGCTTAATGGTGTTACGAAACAGAAACCTTCAACAAAGGTCACCTTCCTCAGTCGATTACTACCCAAGTTATTCATATGATGATGCGTGGAATATTTTGCTGATGGTGCATAGACCCCTACTATGAATGCTTCGTAAACCTTATGAATTCTGTCGAACAATGCCTCAGGCTCATCAATAATCACATCTGAAGACGGCATTTCCATTTCCGTCAATTTCGACCCACTATCTAGCAGAACGGTGTCGCAAAAGGGAGAAAGGTTTTTCTTTAATGCAATTGCACCTGCATTGCAATTATGGTTCACAATCACGGTTAAAAGCCGCTTGATTGGCAACGGTGCCATTTAAAAATACCTGTTAGAATTTGAATTACGCGGATTAAACTTTGAGTTTCTGCTATGTGCACATAGGCAGATCCCATATCGACTGCCGCCCCCCTGCGTGCCGGCAGGAAAGCGAGCCGAAGGTTGAAGGCGATCAACGACCTCGACGTTGATCATGCGTCAGCACCTCGTCATACAACAACTCAAGCGCAGCGGTTCGATCCTCGATGTCGAAGCGCGCCTCCACCAGCGCTCGCGCCTGCCCCCCCATGCGCCGCTGTTTGTCACGATCCATGAGCAATGCGGTCATTCGCACGGCTAACTCGTCGGTGTCGCGCTCAGGCACGAGATAACCGGTCTCGCCGTCGATGATGACTTCGGGGATGCCGCCGTGGCGAGTACCTATCGCCGGCACCCCGGCGGCCGCGGCTTCCAACACGACCATCCCCAGGCCCTCCGTGCGCCCGGTCCTCGTGCGTACGCTCGGTAGCACCAACATTGCAGCCTTGTGCATCCAGTTAATCACTTCGGCGTGGGGCTGCGCCCCTAAAAACTGGATCTGTCCACCCAGCCCCATGGACTGTCCCAACTGCTGCAAATGGCGCCTCCGTGGTCCGTCACCGATAATAATCAGCTTGGCCTTCGGTACGTCACTTGCCACTTTGGAAAAAGCGCGGATCAGATACTCTGTCCCTTTCATTTCCACCAGCCGGGCGACATGGAGAATCCATGGATTCTCCGCGGCCGACTCTCGACTGCGGATCGCCCGCGTATCGACGCCGATGTAGTGGACGTGAGTGCGTTCCTCGGGGAAGCCTAGGGCAAGCACCCGTTCGCGGATGAACGACGATACACACAGGAACAGATCTCCCTGCCGTGCCAAGCGTTTCCGGAACAGGGGATAGTTGGCCCAGACGGGCGAACACAACATAGCCGCGGTCGATAGCGTCGCGTCGAAGCCGTGGAATGTGGTGACCAGCGGCACGCCCAGCCGCTTGGCCAAGCGTAGCGCATAGACGCCTTCCACGCCGAAGTGCGCGTGGATCAGCGCCGGGCGACGCCCGGCGAGCAGCCGCAAGTAGGAACGCGGGTCCCGTGTAATCACCTGGGATACCAAGCGGTGAAAACGTCCTAAGCCTGCCAGATCCTCCAGGGCCAACGATTCCGCACCCAATGGGACGGACCCATACCGGAAGCGCCCAAGGTAGAGTGGCTTGAACCGCCTCAAACGCCCGGCCTGTTGTACAATGAATGGTTCAGAAATTCTGAACAGGTTGTGTCGGTACACCACAACTTCACGCATGTTCGAGCAACCCTTGGAGCACTCGGTTCGGCAGGCACAAAGACGCAATCTTTGCACTGCGACGCGTCACGTCATTAGGAGTGAGAAAGCTAGGCATGGGAGGCTAGGAGGAGCAGCTCGAATGTACGATAGCATAAATGCGTGGATACCCAAAGTCGAGGACTGGAGCAGCGGTGTATCGTCCATGCCCGCCGGCTTATCCCCGTCCGTGCTCCGGGCCTACCCATGGCGCCGAAAGGGCGCTCAGTAACTGCCGGTCACGGTTTTCCCTTGCATAAGCGGCATTGAATATCGGGATGATGTGTTTCGCGCGTACCGATGCGTACCAGTGCACGATACGCGTGTTTGGTCCCACGAGCTCCGCCGAACGTACTGGCTTGTGCCTCGGATGCAGCCGAAACCAGTGTTCCGAGATCTCGGGGCCGAGTGGGGTGAAGTACTCCGTCGGTAGAACCCTTACATCGTTGCCCCGATACCGGGACAAGACTTCTTCCAAAAGATCAGTCCCGGCGGCGCAGCGCGAGGCGGTCAGTCGCTTAGTTGACAAGCCAGCGGCGCCGTTCATAAGCTCTACCAGGAGCAGATGTCCCGGCGCCGCGCCTAACACCGCATTGGACGGACCCACCGGATACGCATGCTCGATACGCCGAAAATAGCGCCAACCGTTTGGGTGGCGCCGCAACAGGTCTCGCACACCTGAGCGTGCGACGGCGAGCCCTAACTGCAGCGGGTTGCGGCTACCGTGAACCGCCCATGGCCACACCAGCCGTTCCGCACCGCAGAAAAACCCACCCGCCGCCCGCAGATCGTCCAGCGGCGCAATGGACACCGTATCCATGTCCAGGTAGACGCCGCCGCGGCGCCACAGCAGCACCAAGCGCACGAGATCGGCCTTCATGGCCGGATCCTTCAACGACGCAGCCATGGCGACAATGCCGGGAGCTATCGATTCCACAGACGTTAACAATTCATGGTAATCGAACCGGGCGCATTCGATCCTCGGATCATGGACGAGCCCCCGAAAGTGTTCCGCCTCACGCAGGTCATCAGCGTGATGCAGGAAGACCCGGTCATAGCCCCCGCGATCGGCGGCGGATCGAACCGCCAGCCAGTTCAACCATGGAAAATTCTTACCGAACCACACAAAATGTGCATGCGGGGGGATGGCGGCGGGCACTGGCAATACATCTCCTACGCTGTAGTTGTGGTCGAGCGGCGTCGACGACAATATTGCTGCATTGCCGACGGTGCAGCGGAGCCAATTTTGTATGCTAGCGCACTTCGGCTGGCAAGGGTAATGGCACGCGGCCGCAGGGCGTACACACCGACCTACCCACGAGCGGGGGCACCAAGGCGGCCCCGTGAAAATATCACCGCGCCGTTTCGATCACGCCTGCGACCCCAATAATTGCGATCACACCTGCGACCCCAATAATTGTAGAATGCGGAGCTTGTTCCCGATACGCTGCCATAAGCACGAAAAAACTTGGATGACCACCATAAAAATTTGCGCCGCGGCTTCAACTGGCTCGGCAGTGCGACGATCATTGCCAAACTGATCGATTTTGGGACGACGCTGGCCGTCCTGTGGTTTCTGACAAAAGATCAAGTGGGTATCGGATCGCTCGTTTGGTCCATCGCCTTCGTCGTGGAAGCAACCGAGGGCCTCGGTACCGGCGCCGCCATCTTGCAGGCTAAGTCGATTTCGCGCCTACAGTTGGACTCGGTCTTCTGGTTCTCCATTGGGGTCGCCGTGATCGCTGGCGCACTAGTATGGCTCGCGGCGCCCCTGATCCAAGACCTCTACCACATCCCGGGCTTGGCCAACTACTTCGTCGCAGTGATCGCGAAATTGCTGTTCGTCGGAGCGGCGCTGGTACCGCTACAGATGCTCAACCGCGAACTCAAATATGAGCGCATTGCCGTCGTGAATGTCTCTGCCACGTTAGGTGCCGCGCTGACGCGTCTTACGGTCGCGGCCATGGGCGGTGGCGCCTGGGCCATTGTCATTGGCTACGCCGCCCACGGCCTATATGTATTGATCGGCGTCCAAATCGCCAACCCCTTCGTCCCCCGTCTGCGTTTCCGTCTGAGCGCGATCACGGGGCTGATCCACTTCGGTTTCCGCGCCGCCGCCGCGGAAACCATGCAGCAACTCTTTCGCAACGTAGACTATCTGTTGGTCGGTTGGTTTTACGGCCCCGGTCCGCTGGCAATTTACCGCGTAGCATTCGATATTACCATGGAGCCTGCAGCCGCGATCGGGGATCTGGTAAACCGAACTGCTCTGCCGGTTTTTTCCAGATTCTCGGTAGCCAAAGAACAGGTCGCACAGTCGTTCACCTGGGCCATCGGCCGGATCGTGACCCTTATCGGTCCATTCATGGCCGCCTTAATCCTGAGTGCAGATCAACTGACAGCTTTGATCCACGACGCCAATGGGGCCAGCTACTCTGCTGCTGCATTACCTCTAAAGATTCTCGCTGGCGCGGCCGTGCTCCGCGCGCTCTATCAGCTCTTGTATCCGCTGGTGCTGGGAACGGGACGCCCGGGAATGGCCGTGCGCATGTCGGCGTCGACCCTGCTGATGCTGACGGTTGGTTTGCTGGGTGCCGGGATGATATTTCAGGCGCAGCACGGCATTGTAGCGATGTCGTTGGTGTGGCTGGCAATCTATCCCCTGTTGTTGGTTTGGGGCGCCCGATTCGCCGTGCATACGTACGCGCTAAATATGCGCGAATTGGCGAGTTCCATGGCGATCCCGGTGACGGCAACCGCCGCCATGATAGCTGCAATCGAGATGATCCGCTTACTGGCGAACTGGCCCAACCCCTATCTCCAAATAACCGTCACATTGACGGCGCTGGCCCTTACTTATGCAGGCATGTTTTTCTACACCCGCCGGCGTATCGCCAAACTCACCGCCGGTACGGGTTAACCATCACACAATTCCACCCGCCGAGCGTCCGGGAACCGATTCGGCTGTTTATACGTCTGCCCGCAGGCGCCTGTGTCGAGGGCCCAGCACCGGTGGCCACCAGCATAACTTTTCCACATCCAACACCCACTCGCCCTCCATGGAGAACTGGGGATGGGGTGATCCGGGCGGGTGGATTTCGTAGAGGGTTTCGCGTTTTGGCCAGCGGTGGGTCGCATTCCAAGTCCAGGCGCCGTGGCGCCTGTAGAAGCGCATGAGACGCCGGGCGGTGTTACGGTCGGGCGCCACGCAGCACCGGTTGGTCCATGACACCTGCGCACTGAGATTACACGCAAGTGGCCAACTCTTACGGCTGACATAATTCGAGAACCAAAGGGCGTACCCAAGCTCCGGCTGCAATGATGCGACCGCCCGATGAACCTGAATGTGCTCGGCGTGCCCGTACTCGCCCCATGGGTTGTGTGTATAGACCGTGGCGGCCCCGGCAAGGACTTGACGCAGGACTGACTCAAGGCGCGAATAATTGGCCTCGTAGCGAATACGGGCGGCAGGATCCGCGATTGCGATGCCCGATTCGGTAAGCCGCGGGCGGGCCCACTCCACGACGGTCTTGACGCCGCTCTCGGGCACGTCCAGGCTCAGCACCCGACCCAATGGCAGGGCGGTCACGGCGGCACGGCGCGCAGAGGAATCCCGAGGCCGTTCGAATAGGTCACCGTAGCAGAAGATGACACGATCGGCGCCGACGATCGCCGAGCTCAGCCACAGCGCCTCGTCATCCGGGTGAGCGACGACCACTGCAGTGAACCCTTGTTTAACCGGGTCGTTGGCTATCGCCGACCGATCGGTGAATGCATTGGAGTCTGTCACCGCCCCGATAGCACCCTATCGTAAAAGCCCTCGAGCCTTTCAGTCTGCTTGTGTATGTCAAAACGCGTCTCGACCAACTCGCGCGCGCGACGGCCCATCCAGGCCCGTTGCGTGGCATGGGCGAGCAACTCGCCCATGCGGGCTGCCAATTCGTCGCTGTCCCGCTCCGCTACAAGGTAGCCGGACTGGCCGTCGGTAATGATCTCGGGAATCCCACCGTGACGCGTGCCCACTGCGGGCACGCCGGCGGCAGCCGCCTCCAACAACACCATGGGACCGCCCTCAGTACGCCCGGTGCGGGTACGGACACTGGGCAACACGAATATGGCAGCCTTACCCATCCAAGCCATGACTTCGGCGTGCGGAAGCGCGCCGAGAAAACGTACCGTCTCCCCTACCCCCAGCGACCGAGCGAGAGCTCGCAGCCGCCGTTCGAGCGGTCCCTCGCCGATGATTACCAACTCGGCGGGCGGGGTACGCGGCGCGAGCTTGGCGAAGGCACGGATCAGGTACTCCGTTCCTTTGACCTGCACTAGCCGCGCGACGTTCAAGATCGTCAGGGGTTCGCCGCCCGGTTCACGCGGCTGGATCGCCGCGGTGTCGATGCCGATATAGTGAACGTGAGTGCGCTCCTCCGGAAAGCCTTGGGCAAGCACCCGATCGCGGATGAACGACGACACACACAGGAAGAGATCTCCCTGCCGTGCCAAGCGCCTCCGGAACAGGGGATAGTTGGCCCAGGCGGGCGAGCACAGCATGGCCGCGGACGACAGAGTCGCGTCGAAGCCGTGGAATGTCGTGACCAGCGGCACGCCCAGGCGCTCGGCCAAGGGCAGCGCATAGACGCCTTCGATCCCAAAGTGTGCGTGGATCAATGCCGGGCGACGTCCGCTGAGCAACCGCAGGTAGGAGCGTGGGTCGCGTGCGATCACTTGGCGTGCCAAACGATGAAAGCGCCCTAAGCCCGTCAGGTCCTCCAAGGCCAACGACTCTGTGCCCGGCGGGGCGGATCCGTACCGGAAACGTCCGAGGTAGAGCGGCTTGAACCGCCTCAAACGCCCGGCTTGCTGGGTAATAAACGGTTCGGAGATCCTGAACAGATTGTGTCGGTATACCACAACTTCACGCATGACCAAACAACTCCGGGAATACCCAACTCAGGAGGTACAAATAGATACTCTTGGCTAGGCACGACTGTGTCGCGGCCCGCGTGATGCCTGCAGAACATCCATGCCCCACAGGGATTCGGACTCGCAATTGGCCCTGGCTGCCCGCCGGGGCCCTACGCCTACCGGGGACTGCGCACCCGCGCGCTACGCTCGCCCTGCGCACAGCGAGTGAGGGCACCAATCATCGGGGAAAATCCCGAACGTTTAATAGCATAGATGCGCGGATACCTAAAGTCGAGGATTGTGGCGGCAAACACCGTATTTACATACGGCAGGTGCCGATAGACGGGGACTACGGTTCCTAGAGCTTCCTTGTGCCGTGTCACTGGATTGCATTAAATGCCGCCCAGATGTGTGACGACGGCAGGCGGCCGAATTCGGGTTTCCGCGGTTTAGGCGCTCTTGACCGGGATGCGAGGTTCTGGATCGCGGATCGTCTGAGCGCCGCGCCAGCGATCGAACATGCTCATCTGGTGCACGCAGCTCAAGGTGCATGCCGGACTACAGCCCTTTTGGGTCTTGAATTCCCGCTTGATGTCATCGCGGGTGTATTCGAGCAGCGGCGTGCCCGGATACCCGCGGCGCTGCGAACACCAATGGACCTTCCCGTGCTCGCAGATATACAGGTAACGGGCCCCGGCCCGGCACTTCCAGTCATTCGGCCGTCCGCGCATCAAGTTGCGCTGAAACAGCCAGTAGTTCACATGGTGCGTGAAGGACGGGGAGATGGAAGTCACCCTCCGGTAGGCCGTCGACTGCACCGGGCTCAGCGGTTTCAGCGTACCAGTGTCGTCGTGCAATACGCCAACAGAATGGAAGAACCCGTATTTCACCGCCGTCTCGGCCACCGTCACCACGTCGCGGGTCCGTTCGTCCGTGATGCCCAGGACCGAATTCACGTTGACCTTGAACTTGGCGTACCGGGACAGCAGTTCAAGCTTGCGATCCACGGACTTCAGGCTCTTCATCGACACTTCGTCCGGCTCCAGGTTGTCGATACTGATCTGCATCCCCTGTAGCCCCGCGTCGTTGAGCTGCTCGATGCGTTTGCGGCTCAGCCGGAACCCATTGGTGATCATGGTGACGATCATCCCGCGCGCGCGGATTGCGTGAATGACCGCCTCGAGATCGGGGTGCAGCAGCGGCTCACCCCCGGTACAGGTGATTGCCGCGGTTTTCAGCTTCGCGAGATGGTCCACCTGGGCCAGCAGCGTCGCCAGTGGGACCGGTGGGGAATAGTCGTCGTATTCGTTACAGTAGCCGCAGCTGAGGTTGCAGCGCCGCGTGACTACCATCTGGGCCAGCAGCGGGTTATAGCGGGAAGTGAGTGCGCGGGTCAGAAACCCGGCGCTGGAACGCAGGCCACTCAAGCGGCGCGTGAAGGCATTGTCGGTCATGGGGTCCAGGGACTTGGATCAGTCGTCGCTAGGATGGGAATCGGCCCGACATCCATAAGCTCCTATCGGGACGCGAAATTCCCGCGCATTATCCGCGGCACCGCCGCCCATCGCAAGTCTTCAGCGCCGTACCGTTCCGCCAGTCCGGTGTCTTGGCGCAGATTGCCGCCAACCCTACGAAGACGTCGACTATACGCCTCGGTCGGACGGAGACAGGGGCCCGGTGAAGGCCGAGAAAATTTAATCAATCAACTTACGATAACGCCTGTAAGTGCTGGTGCCCAGGGCCGGATTTGAACCGGCACGGCCGCAATGGCCAGCGGATTTTAAGTCCGCTGCGTCTACCTGTTCCGCCACCCGGGCACGCGTGCGCCGGGTCGATTGTACCGCAATGGGAGGTGAGCGTCCGGTAACACCGGACGTGTGGAGGCTAGGCCCGGAATCGAACCGAGGTACGCGGCTTTGCAGGCCGCTGCATGACCACTCTGCCACCTAGCCGAAGGGATGCGGACGCACGGTTGGCTACCGAAACCCAGCGGGAACGAGGGTACCAACGGGGCGAGGATAATAACAAGAGGCTCCGCGGCGGTCCACACCCTAGCGCCCGGGCGTTGGCGGACGCGCAAATCGTGGCAAGACGATCACAGAAGTCGGCCCGGGCCCGGCGGGGACGAGCCTAATTAAAACCATACGAGGTGATCGCAGTACCCGCAAGCCGCACGCCGCTGAGGTCCACCGACAGGGTGTGCCCCGAGATAGGTCCACTGAGCCGCTCGGGGCGGCTGGCCGAACGCACCGGCGGCATTGGTGATGCTTTTGGTCCCAGATAGCAGATTGGACAGCGCCATGATCGGATTCGGAAAGCTGGCCATGGTCACGACGATCGGTGGCAACGCAGACACAGTACCAGTCGTGTAGCTCCCATCGCCGCTACCGAGCGAGGTGCTGGCCACGGAGCGGCTATTGCTGGGAATCGTAGGGGCCGAAGTACCCTCGGTGATCAGTAATCCCGTCGCCAGGGATACCGGGTGTACTCCGCAAAATAATGAGCCCAACATGTCGGATCATAGTGCACCGATTCCACCGGAATATATAATTTTCTGTAATTTCAATCTGTTAATTGAAACGCGACAGGGAAAGCCGGTGTAAATTTTTCCGACACACCGACGTATACCATGCCCCGCCCGCCAGGCGGGGGTACATCAGGTGGAACCGGAGAAAAAGGAACGTGGAGCGGGAAACGAGACTCGAACTCGCGACCCCAACCTTGGCAAGGTTGTGCTCTACCAACTGAGCTATTCCCGCGCTCGGTCTGTCATTGTAGCCGCGGGCCCTTTACTGTCAAGCACCGCGCCGCGCCGGCGCCCCTGGTATGCGGTTGAAAACGGCGACCGCTGGCCCGTCATCGCCTCGCGGCGCCGCAGTGCGGGTTTGCCGATTGCTCCATGTTCCAAACACTGTGTATTCGGGAACGGAGATATCCCGCCACTTCCGCGTCGGCCGGCGGTTTGTCAACGGCCGGCTAACCGTGCCGGCTCATCGCAGGCCATGCGGAACGCAGGTAGAGAAACATGGACCATAAGGTCAGGGCCGCTGCGGTGTACAGCAGGATCAAGCCGACCGCGTAGGTGGGAAAGTCGCCCACTGGAGCCTTGTACAGCAGCAGCACCAGGGCACCCATCTGCGCGGTGGTCTTGATCTTGCCGATCACGGTCACCGCTACCCGGGTGCGTTCACCTACGTGGGCCATCCACTCGCGCAGGGCAGAGATCGCGATTTCGCGGCCGATGATGATGACCGCGGGCAATACGAACATCGGATGTGGATCGCCCTGGACCAGCAGGACCAGCGCCACCGCCACCATCAGCTTGTCCGCCACCGGGTCCAGAAACGCCCCGAAGCTGGAGGTCTGTCCCAGGCGGCGCGCCAGGTAGCCGTCCAGCCAATCCGTGATAGAGGCGACGGCAAACAACACCGCGCAAGCCGCCCGGGCCCAGGTGAATGGCAGATAGAAGACCAGCACGAACACCGGAATCAGGACGATGCGTAACCAAGTGAGCAGATTGGGGATGCTGAAGATCATGGGCCTCAGCGATCGGTGACGTGCAGCGAATCATAGATGCGCTGGGCCAGCTCGCGGCTGATGCCCTCTACCCCAGCAAGATCCTCCACGCCGGCCCGCGCCAGCTCCCGCAGGCCGCCGAACTGGCGCAGCAGCCGTTGACGGCGTTTCGGTCCTACGCCCGGGATCGTCTCCAGGGTGGAGGTATTGCGGGCCCGGGCCCGGCGTTGCCGGTGGCCGGTGATCGCGAAGCGATGGGCCTCGTCCCGGATCTGCTGGATCAGGTGCAGGGCCGGTGAGTCCGGCGCGAGCAGTATGGGGCGCCCGCCGGTCGCGCGGTGCAGGACTTCCGCCCCCGGCCGCCGTGCCGGGCCCTTGGCCACGCCCACCACGGTGACGCCGGCCACCTGGAGTTCCTCCAACACCCGCCGCGCCTGCGCGACCTGACCGCGGCCACCGTCGATGAACAACACCTCTGGCAGGCGCCCTTCCCCTTGCTGAATCCGCGTGTAGCGGCGGGTCACCGCTTGCTGAAGGGCCTCGTAGTCGTCCCCCGGGGTGATGCCCTGGATATTGAAGCGCCGGTAGTCGGATTTCACCGGGCCTTCCTGGTTGAACACCACGCAGGAAGCGGTAGCCGCCTCGCCCATGGTGTGGCTGATATCGAAACACTCCAGCCGCGTGGGAGCTTCCTCCAATTCCAGGACTTCCCGTAGGTGCTGCATGCGCCCTGCCATGCCCGCGCGGCTTGCAAGTTGCGCGTCGAGGGCACATTCGGCGTTGGTCTGGGCCATCCGCAGCCAGCGCGCCCGTTCCCCGCGCACCCGGTGCGAGATGGTCACCCGGTGACCCGCTTGCGCGCCGAGCGCGGTTTCCAGCAATGGTGCATCATCCAGGGGGTGATTCACCAGGATCTCCGTGGGCACCTCCCGGTCGACGTAATACTGGGAGAGGAATGCCCCGAGAATCTCCGCCGGTTCCGCTTCAGCGGGGATCCGGGGATGGAAGGCCTTGTTGCCCAGGTTGCGGCCGGCACGTACGAAGAACACCTGCACGCAGGCGGCACCGCCGCGCACCGCCGCGGTCACGATGTCCAGGTCCCCCCCCTCCCCGCTCACGTACTGGCGTTCGCGGACCCGGCGCAGGCTCGCGATCTGGTCGCGGTGGCGTGCCGCCGTTTCGTAGTCCAGCTGGGCCGCCGCCTGCTCCATGCGTTCCGCCAGGGTGTCGATCACCTGGTCGCCCTTCCCCTCCAGAAACAAGACCGCGTGCTGCACGTCATCCCGGTAGCGCTCCGGGGTGATGCGGCCGACACAAGGCGCCGAACAACGGTGGATCTGGTGTTGCAGACAGGGGCGCGACCGGTTGCGGAAGACGCTGTCCTCGCAAGGGCGGATCTGAAACAGCTTCTGGAGCAGATTCAGGCTCTCGCGCACCGAGTGAGCGGATGGGTAGGGGCCGAAATAGCGCCCGCGTGCCCGTTTCGCGCCGCGGTGGAAAGCCATCCGTGGATACTCGTCCTCGATGGATACCTGGATATATGGATAACTTTTGTCATCCCGCAGCAGGATGTTGTAGCGCGGCCGCAGGTCTTTGATGAGGTGGCACTCGAGGAGCAGCGCCTCTGCCTCAGTGTGGGTGACCGTGACCTCCACATGGTGCATCTGCTCCATCATCGCTCGGGTCTTGTGGCTGTTGCCGCCGCTGCGGAAATAATTCCCCAGACGCTTGCGCAGGTCCCGGGCCTTGCCTACATAGAGCGCCTGACCGCTACTGTCCACCATCCGATAGACGCCCGGCCGATGGGATACGGTGCGCAAGAACCCCCGCGCGTCAAAGGAGTTGGAGATACAGGGTTCCTTCATGGGGCAATTATACGGCATCGATTCCCTCCACCCCTGCGGCCAACGAAGGCGATCTGTGCACCGTACTTACCGCTTCCGGTCACTTGTCCGCAGCCGGTTGCGCTATAACGATGGGGCTTAAGCCGGTACCTCCACCACCTCGACGTGGCCCCGCACCGGGTCCACCCGCAGCAGCGTGTGGGCATTGGTGTTGGCCACCCACAGGGTGTCACCAGCGCTGCTGATTCCGCCGGGTTCCTCCAGCGGATGGTCCAAATTTAATGTAGAAATAGAATGAGTAGTCACATCTAAACGTTTTATTTTATTATTGTATGAATCCGCGATCCACAGGACGTCCCGCCCCGCATCCCAAGCCACACCTAAGGGGTGTTGGAGGCGCGCGTCCACCCCGATCCCATCCTGATCTCCGAACTCGAACAGGCCGATTCCCACCAACGTGTCGAGGCGCTCCGCCGTCAGGTCTACTACACGGATCGAAGAGGTCTCCGCGTCGGCCACATACAGGCGTCCAGCGGCGAGGGCGAGACCCGAGGGTTGGGCCATGGCGGCCAGTTTGCAGGGCCCATCGACGATATCCTCGCGGCCGGAGCCGGTATGGACGCCCAAAGTGCTTCGTTTCAGGTCCATGGCCCAGATCTGGTGTTGCCCCGCCATGGCGATATAGAGCACGCCGTCGTCATAGGCCACGTCCCAGGGCGAGTTCAGGGGTGCCTGGAGCGGATCGTCGAAACGCTCGCCGGCGTGCCGCCCCAGGGTCCCGTTGCCGGCGATGGTCTGCACCTCGCCGCTCAACAGATGGATCTTGCGGATGGCGTGGTTGCCGGTATCCGCAACGAACAGAAACTCATCGGCACGCGTCAAGCCTTGGGGGTCGTTGAAGGACGATTCCTCGAGTCGCCCATCCACCAGCCCCAGGGAACCGGATCCGAACACGCGTACCACCGTGCCATTGGGCCGCAACTCCAGGATGCGGTTGTGGCCGCTGTCGCTCAGGTAGACCCGATCGGAGCTCGCGCAGACCTTACCGGGAAAACTCAGGGGCACCCGGGGTTCCGGATGAGGCCGCGGGGTCACGGTCGGGGCGCGGCGCAGCCCCTGCCGCTCCGCTTGATTCAGGTGCCGTTGGATCAATTGATCCAACTGACGGCGGCGGCCTTCTCCGGGCAGCGCCCCCACCACGTAGCCTTCCGGGTCGATGAATATCACCGTGGGCCAAGCGCGGATCCCGTATTGGCGCCAGACCTGAAACTTCGGGTCATTGGCAACCGGATGTCGTATGTGGTACCGGTTGATCGCCTTGCGCACATGGGCCGCGACCCGCTCCTGTGGGAACTTGGGCGAGTGCAGGCCGATCACGGTCAGGGCATCGGGATATTTCTGTTCGAGATAGCGCAGGTCCGGAAGCACATGCATGCAGTTGATGCAACAGTAGGTCCAGAAATCCAGCAATACCACCTTCCCGAGTTGCTCGGACAGGCGCAGGGGGCCATCAATGTTCAGCCACTCCAATGAATCCGGTAGTTCGGGCGCACGGATGCGGTTTTCGCTCATGATGGAAGTTCCTTCTCGCTTGCCGCCGCGACGGGATCGGGGTGCCCGCGGCCGGTAGATCCGGGCCCCCAGGCCACGGCCGAGTTCCTGTGCTTGCCATCATGTTAACACTGGGGGAAGTAAACCGTTGCCCGGGAAGCCATTGCAGTGGGAACCGGGACCCCGGTCAGGCATCTACGATCATCCCATGGTGGTGCGCCAGACGCACCATCTCCACCTCGGATCGCACCCCTAGTTTGCCCCGTAGCCGTTGCCGATAGGTATGGACAGTCTTCGGGCTCAGGCACAACCGGGTGGAAATCTCGCCCACTGATTTTCCCTGGCTCACCAGGAGCAACACCTGCATTTCCCGATGCGACAGATCGCCGAACGGCGCGGGCCCATGCCCGTTCAGGCGCCGCATGGCCCAATGATGAGCCGTATCCTGACTGACGTACCGCTTCCCGGAGGCCACCTGCCGGATGGCCTGGATCAGCTCTTCCAGAGATACCTGCTTGCTGAGAAAACCAGACACCGCACGTTTGGCCCACCCATGGGGCATGATGAAGTTGACGTGCTCCGTAATCAGTATCAGTTTCAGGGCGGGGAAATGGCGCTGCAGACGTGCAATCCCGTCCACGATCCCGATATCAGGCGCGTTGACTGCGAACAGAGCCACGTCGGCGACGCGCCGCGCGAGCAGCGCCGCGGCCTCGCGGCAGTCCTCCACTGCCCCCGCCACGCGGACTTCCTGGCCGTCTTCAAGCAAACGGCGGAGTCCGTCGCGCACCAGCACATGGTTGTCGATCAAAAGGACGCGGATCATCACCAAAATCCAGGCAAGAGCACCCAAACAATTTAGCGGCAAACCGCGCGGTTTCTTTAGCGCTACAATTCCAAGCCGCCGACCCGGTCACAAAACGCGCCCGCAGGCGACGCGCGCCCGGGGGTTCATGGCATGGGAATGGAATGCCGGCGTGTTACAACACCGCGGGGGGTAGGGCGGCGGTATCGGTCAACCCATAACGGATCGCCACGCGAGTCAATTCAACGTCGTTGGCGATACCCAGCTTGCCGTACAGCCGGTAGCGGTAGGTGTTAATGGTCTTGGGGCTCAAACCCAGCTGCTCGGCGATGGTCTGCACCGTATATCCCTGGGTCAGCAGGGACATGACCTCCAGTTCGCGCCGCGACAGCGCTTCGAATGGTGAACGTTCACCGCCCGGCAGCAGCGAATGGGCCAATTGCTGCGCGATGTCGGCTCCCACGTAACGCTCGCCGTGGTGAACCTTGTGGATCGCAGTGATGAACTCCTCCACCGAGCAGCCTTTGCTCAGGAACCCGGTGGCGCCGCTTTCCAGCAGCGCACTGGGATAGGACTCGCCGCCCGGCGGCGTCAACAGGATGAGTTTCAGGCCCGCGGCCTGAGCCAGCAACGCACGCACGCCGTCCAAGCCCCCGGGACTGGGAACCCGCACATCCATGAGCACCACGTCCGGGTTCTCGCACCCGAGCAAGGCCAGCGCATCGCCTGGGTTGTCCGCCTCCCCCACTACGTGGATTCCCGGGCCCTCACCCAGGATCCGGCGCAGCCCGGCCCGCACCAGGCGTTGACTGTCGATCAGGAGTACGCGAATCATGGCATGCCACGGCCCTGCCAATTGCCCAGTCACTACTCTGCCATATCGGCATTGAACTGACACTATTGTGCAATTTCTTGGGGCCTCTTTGTAGGACTTTTACTGACATACCGGTTCGCCCCTGGGGGGGCACTAAGCCCGAGAGGAGCCGACACCGTGAACGACTCCGCAGCCGCGTAGTCAAACGTGGGGGCAAATACGTGCATATTTCACGCTCCTGCGCTGGCGTCGTCTGATTAAGCCCGTACGGAGCCCGTGGATAGCCACGGCCTGATTGTTTCCCTGAAAGCTGGTGGCTTAGGAGCAGAGTTTCATGACATGGCGGAATGGGGCTCCGTCGCTTGCCCCGGGGGGCGGCGTGGGAGAAGGATCGGAGCCTATCGCGTCAGGGTTACGCTTGCCCAGCGCCAGTTTGGGTTGCCGCCCGGCAGGCAGCATGGATGCCCGGGCGCGCGCCGCGATTGCGCACGTTTTGCACGCTGCTGCGGTATGCCAGTGATCCACGGTGCCGAGATGAATGACCCAGACGCCCGCACGGCGTATGCCAGGCGCGTCGCGGTGTTTTGCACGAACTTCCTGCCGAGCTCACAGGTCTTCGTCTATGAGCAACTACGGCACTACCAGCGTTACGAGGCGGATGTCTTCGCCTGGCGCAGGTTCAACGCGCCCCGGTTTCCGTTTCCTCGTGTGCACGTCGCCAAACCGGCCTACGTGGTACGCGGTCGCAGTCGCCACTTCGATCGTACCTTCGAGCGGCGTCGGTTCGATCTGGTTCATGCTCACTTTGGCCCGGCCGGCGCCTACGCCCAGAACTTCGCGTGCGTGCACTCGCTGCCGCTGGTGGTGACGTTTCACGGCTACGACGTCCCCTTGCTGTCGAGCCCGCGCCGCTTTCTACCGGTCCACCTGCCCTACGCTCTCGCCAGCCGCGCCATGCTTCGACAGCTGACCCTGGGGATCTGCGCCTCGAAGGAGCTCGAACGCCTGTTGCTGGACCTTGGTGTCCCGCCCGATCGGCTGCGCGTTCACCGGCTCGGAGTGGATCTCGAGCGATTTGCGTTCAGGGCTGAGCGTTCGGAGCCACTGGTCGCCATGGTAGGGCGCCTCGTCGAAAAAAAGGGCTTCGAGTATGGCCTCCGGGCATTTGCACACGCCTGTCACGTGATGGACGATAAGCCCCGGCTGGTGGTGGTCGGGCACGGGGAACGCAAGCGGAGCCTGATGTCGCTGTGTCAGGAGCTGGGGATCGCCGCACGCGTCGAGTTCGTCGGGGGGCAGACCAATGAGCGTGTGGCTGAAATTCTCGCCCAGACCAAAGTGCTGCTGGCGCCGAGCGTTGTGGCCGGTGATGGCAATCGCGAGTCGGGACTCATCGTCGTCAAAGAGGCGGCCGCTTCGGGCACGGTACCGATCGGGACCCTGCACGGTGGCATCCCCGAGAGCATCGACGATGGCGTGACAGGTTACCTCGTGACCGAGCGAGACTGGCAGGGTATGGGCGAGCGGCTCCGGGAGGTGCTCACGGACGAGGCCCTCCGACAACGCCTCGCGGGAGCGGCGCGGCAGAAGATGGAGTCCGAGTTCGACAACCGCCAGCTGGTCACAGAGCTCGAGGCGATCTACGACGAGGTCTGCGCGTCACACGCCAGCAAGCGGTCAGCGTGCTCCCGAAGCACGCGTCGAGGGTGAGACGCGCCAGGTAGAGGAAGGATCATCGGCTTGGCAGGCGCCTCCAAGGATCAAGTTTGTCATCCCTCGACCCGCGGGGGCGAAGAAAGTGGAGATCCACAGGGATCTTGGCGCGGAAATAGTAGGTCGAGTGACGTCTAAGCAGATGGTTTTGCAGGCTCATATCCGACATCCGGTGTACCTCCGCGGTGTACCAGTCGGATACGTATAGGTACTGAAAGGGCCAAGGGCTACATGGCCTTCAATGCCTGGGAGATAATTGGCGGAGAGGGAGGGATTCGAACCCCCGGACCCTCGCGGGTCAGCGGTTTTCAAGACCGCCGCTTTCGACCGCTCAGCCACCTCTCCGGCCGGGAAGCATAGCGGAAAGCCCGGTACACTGCCCACCAGCGGGTCCATTTTCCCCCTACAAGGCCGGCGTGCTATCCTGGAACCCTACAGCGCGCTTGCGCTCTAACGTGGCATCGGGACGGCTCGGCCGTCGCTGTCGAATCGGGAGGCGCCGTACACCATGAGACCCTATCCAGATACGATTACCCAGACTGCGGGCCGTGGCCTGGCAGTCAACAAGGTCATACGCAGCACCTACCTGCTGCTGTCACTGACGCTGCTGTTCAGCGCGGCCATGGCGGGTTGGGCGGTGGTCAGTCACGCGGCGCCCGTTACCTGGTGGGTGGTGCTCCTGGGCTATTTCGGGCTGCTCTATCTCACCAGCGCCCTGCGCAACAGCGCGTGGGGGTTGGTGTCGGTGTTTGCCCTGACCGGATTCATGGGCTACACCCTGGGACCGGTGATCAGCCTCTATCTGAGTCTACCTAACGGCGGCCAGATCGTGATGAACGCCCTGGGCGGGACCGGCGCGATATTCCTGGGGCTGTCGGCGTACGCCCTGATCAGCCGCAAGGACTTCAGCTTCATCGCAGGGTTCGTGATGATGGGAATCCTGGTGGCGTTCCTGGCTGGTCTAGCGGCGATGCTGTTCGCCATTCCGGCCTTGTCCCTGGCGGTATCCGCAATGTTCGTGCTGCTGATGGGGGGCTATATCCTCTACCAGACCAGCCTGCTGGTGCATGGGGGCGAGACCAATTACATCATGGCGACCATTTCCCTATACGTCGCCATCTACAACCTGTTCCTGAGCCTGTTGCAGCTACTCGCGGCTTTCAGCGGGAACAACCGCTAGCGCAGAGCGCTTACGTCATCGGGCGTATCCTAAAGAGGCCCCGCCCCGGCGGGGCCTCTTTTTTGTGTTTACCCGCTATTCCGGCCACGTCACAGGCCGCGGAACGGACCCGCTTATCGCGCCTTGCGCGCGCGCGGCAGGCGGGTAAATCCGGGCCCAGGGTCCTGGCGGCCGGATACGGGCGTGCAATAGGTAACTTCCAGGTCCGCGAAACGCCGGCAACACCGGTGCCGGACCTCGTAGTCGATGGCCGCGGCATCTTCCTCCGTCGCCGGCTGACCCAGATCAAGCTGAATATCGATCCGCAGCCGGTCCGGCGTGTAGTGCCGCGCCAAGGTCTGTTCAGCATCGTCGTCGCCGGGACGCACGCGGGGCTGGGTAAACGCCATGCTTCGCACCAGGAGGAAGTCCAACCCGGCGCTTACGGTAGCCAGCCGCTGGCGAAGCTCTACCCGGGCCAGCTCCGCGGCTAGCCAGCCAATGGCATGCGCACACTCCAGCAGGCTGGGATCGATCCCCAGGTGCCCGGTGAAATACTCCAGGGCGGGGAAATAACGCAGGAGTTCACGGCGTTCCACTTCTGCTACCAAACGGGCCAGGGCCGTGCCGACGGTGCCGGGCGGGACCGGCAGATGACGGCCCATCACCCAATCATGCACCCGGACCTCGAGGCCCATCAGCAACCCATCAGGTCGCGCCACTAGCGGCTCCCGGGGTCGGGCACGGGGCTGCCCGGTTGCGCCTGGGTCAGGGGTCCCAGCAGCTCATCCAGTTCTCCGTCGATATCCAGTTCGACCAGGTCGTCGAAACCGCCCACATGACGCGTGCCGATGAAGATTTGGGGTACCGTGTTTCGCCCGGTCAGGCGGGTCATCTCCGCGCGCCGCTCCGGGAATTCATCGACGCGGATCTTGTGGATCTCCACGCCTTTGGATACAAGCAGGCGCTCTGCACGGGAGCAGTACGCGCAGTCGCCAGAGCAGTACATGACAATCTTCATGGTCGTGAACGACCCCTGCGTAAAATGTGGGGCCGGTAAGCAATGCCCCAGCACCACTCGTGGTATTCGGTGTCGTGCCTTTCGGTATCGACGAACCGACCACCTGTTCTTCTTCAGCCTATAGTTATATGGCGCGGCCAAGCTCCAGCGGACCCATGACACCGCTTCGGGAACCCCAAAAGCCTCGCCGATTCGCACCTGATGCGGTGCTGACAGTTTACCGAATCGGCTTCTCTGCGTCGACTCCCGACCCGAGTAGGCCTGTCAATAGGAACATAGGGGCGCTCGGATTCATCGTGCGATCACGGGCGCCGCGTCGCAACAACTGCTCCCTGGACATACGTAGTAGGATCGGTGTCACGTGCTCGGAAAGCGCCCCCAGCCCGGGTAGGCCGGATTATTCGTGCGGGCTAAATCAACTGGGCGCTGGTAACCTCGAGGCTGTCGAAGGAATCCCTCAGCCAGCGCCAGAGCAGGTGCCGTGCCCATTTGCGGGTGGCCTCCGGATCGTCCCGGGTCTGAAAGGACGACACGGTGATGGTCAGTTTGACGGTGTCCAGGGCATAGTGTTCGGCGAGATCGCGCAAGGCGTTGAGATTGCCGGGACGCACGCCCGGTAGCGTGAACGCCAGGGACTGAACGGATTGGAACGTGACGTTGGAGAACACCGGGCGTAGCTTGCGCCGCACTTCTTCGCGTGCGGCACCGGAAACAAACCAAGCGATGGTATCGGCGGCCGCGAGCAGGTCGCTATCCACCGCCTCTTGCTTCTGGAGGAATTCCAGCGCCGGATAGTAGCCCAGATCCTGGCGTTGGACATAGGCGTGAACCTGGCGTGCCAACTCCTCTCCGACCACCTCCGGCGACGCCGGAAGATGACGGTCCATCACGCTGTGAGGCACCTTGACCACCAAGGTAAGAAGGACTTTGCACAAACGCAGAGTGGTCATCGTCCTCCGCTACCTTGCCAATGGCGAAAGCCATTGCCTGGGTACCGCGTCTAGGCCAAAGACTTTTGGGGAACCCTGAACTGGTCTCCAACCGTGGAACACTACACTCGCCCGCGCAGTCGCGCGAATTGTTGGAACATCGGACCGGTGAGCGGTTCCAGTTTGCGGCGCATCAACGAACCGGTGGCAGTGGTGCGCGCGAAGATGGGACGCAGCATCGGCTCACCAACCCGGGATAGTGCCCGTAACGCAACTACCTGTGCGCGCGCTGCCGGTACGCGTTCCAGAATGGCGCCAAGCGCGGCGGGCGCCGTGGAACGGGAAGGCGCACAGACGGCCTCCGCCTCCCCTACAGCCTCTTGCATATCCGTCATGGCCGGACCTGTCGGCGCCACCGCGGAAAAATACGCGGCGATGGCTTCGAATACCACCACCACCACATCCTGATCCACGGGGCGGCGTAGCACCGCCTCTGCGGTCTGCAGGAAGCCCTGACCGGGTGCGTCGAGACACCGGTGGAGTTGGGCGGCGAATGGATTTCCGTCCTCGGACAGGTCCGCCAGAGGCCGGTGCAGGGCCTCGAATACCGGGCTGGGCGCGTAGGCCCCGGGGAGGGCATCGGGTACCGTCTGTAGGAATCCCACGTAGTAGACGTTCCGGTGGGCGCCCTTGGCCCAGAGCTGCCGGCGCCGGTCGCCACTGATCAGGCCGGGCTGCAACACCAGACGCACCGTCTCGATGATCGCTTCGGGTTCTTCCTCGAAGGGCAGATATTCCACCAGGGCCTCCGCGAGGATCGGCCCCATGGTACCCCGCGCCACGCAGTCACGCTCCAGCATGCGCCGCGCGTTGACACTGATCGGCATGGTCCACCACGCGCGGCGCGCCAGTTCATTGGTCAGCCCGGATGCGTGGACCACCGCCACCACGGCTTCGGGCTCTCCCAGCAGCAACAAACGCTCCAGGCTCTGGTCCCGGGCCTGGCCCATGCGGGTCCAGCGCTGGATGTACACCGGGTAGCCGCCCGGGCTGCCCAACACATGGAGTGAAAGCAACTCGCGGACCAAGCGCAGGTAGTCTTCGTCCCGGCCTGCCGGATTGAGCTTGACCACGGCCTCCCGATCGCCTGACAGGCCATGGACGCTCATTGAGGATTCGTCGATGCGTACCGCCTGCAGCTGGTTCGCCAACAGAACCTTCAACCGCAGGACGTCTTCGCTGGAAAGTTCCATTGGACAACCTGAACTTGGGGCAGCGGATCACCGTGCCTAGGCGATTACTCCGGATCAAAGCCCGCCATCCGATACCATTTTTTCGCCTCCACCGGATCCTTTTCCACGCCATTGCCTTCGGCGTACATCATGGCGAGCGTGGTCTGCGATCCGGCGAGACCCTGCTTCGCTGCGCGTTCGAACCAAGCCACGGCCTGACTGCCGTCGCGGTCCACACAATCGCCCTGTAGATACATGAAACCCATGCCGTGGCATGCCAGGGCATGGCCCTGCTCCGCCGCGGCGTGCATCCATTTAACCGCCAGCGCCTCGTTGCGCACCCCCCCGAGACCGTTCTGATACATGATCCCGAGCCGATGCTGGGCATCCGCATTACCCTGCTCCGCCACGGGTGATAACAACTGGATCGCCCTCGAGAATTGTTTGCTCTCGAAGGCCGCGATCCCGCTGGCCAGATCAATCTCCTCCGCCTCGTTCGGCATAGCCTGCCTCCTGATGGCCCGGCGGCGGGGTGGACACGACGCCCACGGTCCCGCGCACTGGGCAAGGCCCTATATTACCGCGCACCGACCCCCGTGCGTACCTCGCGGACCGTGCGACATGGTAATTGCGCCGCGACTTCGAAGCCGCTAGGCTAGAGGCCCAGTCCCCGAAAGGCCAGGCCATTAGGGCCACAGAACGACGGCCCGAGGACATCCACCATGCCCGCACCCCGCCTGGAAATCGAATATTGCACCCAGTGCCGTTTCGTCCTGCGCGCCGCCTGGATGGCACAGGAGCTGCTCATGACCTTCGACACGGAACTTGGCGAGGTCAGCCTGATCCCCGGCACCGGGGGCGCGTTCGAGATTCGCCTCGACGGCGAGATTCTGCACTCGCGCCGCGCCACCCACGAATTCCCCGAGTCCAAACAACTCAAACAGATGGTCCGCGACCGGATCGCCCCGGGCCGTGAATTGGGCCACAAAGGACGTTGAAGGGGGCTCATCCGCAGTTCCTGCCGGGTCCCGAACCCTCCCCATGGGGATATTCAGGCCTAGAGGGTGGCTCCCTATACTGACCCGGGCGGGTTCTAGGCCCGTTTCGGGATGATTGTCTCCCAAGAACACTGTGGTACAGGATTAAAGGTAAATCCATGCTGGCACCCAACGTGCTCGACCCGGAGGCGCAGGACGCAGTCCGTTCCTGCATCCAGAAGATCGCCACCGGGCCGGAGTTGAGCAAAGACCTCTCCTACGACGAGGCCCGCCGGGTGATGCGGTTGATCCTGGACGACAAGATCGACCCGATTCAGGCCGCGGTGTTTTTCATCGCGTTGCGGATGAAGCGTGAGACCGATGAGGAGAATCAGGGTGTCCTGCAGGCCTTGATCGACGTCACCGGTGCTACGGTGGCCCCGGTGGACGAATTGGTGGATGTGGCAGATCCCTACGACGGCTATACCCGTACCCTCCCCGCCTCCCCGTTCCTGCCCTGCGTGCTGGCCGCCTGCGGCGTGCCAGCGGTGTCGCACGGGGCGGAATCCGTCGGTCCCAAGTACGGCGTGAGTCACAGCGCGGTGTTGGCGGCGGCGGGTCTGCAGGTGAACCTTAGCGCCGCCCAGGCCGCCCAGCGCCTCGGCGACCCGGCGCAGGGGTGGGCCTACGTGGATCAGCGCCTGTTCTGCCCCCCGCTGCACGCACTCACGCGGTTGCGCAACCTGATCGTCAAACGGCCCTGCCTCACCACCGTCGAGGTATTGATCGGTCCCCTGCGTGCGCGCCGGCGTACCCACCTGATGACCGGCTACGTCCACAAGGCCTATCCGCGGGTCTATGCGCTGCTGGCACGCCACGCGGGTTTCGACTCCGCGATGATCATCCGTGGCGTGGAGGGCGGTGTCATCCCCTCGCTACAGCAACCGGCCAAGGTCTTCTCCTATCGCGAGCGCGGTACGGAACAACAGATCCTGGTGGACCCAACCACCCTGGGCATCGTGCAACCGACCCGCGCGGTGCCGTTGCCGCAGAGCGTGCCGGCCGCCGGTGAATCCGGCGACGGCGTGGCTCTCGAATTCGATCGCGGCGCGGTGGCAACGGCGGCGGCCGCCGCCGGGATCGAGGCCTTGCACGGGCACCCCGGGCCGACCCGCGACAGTCTCGTGTATTCCGCGGCGATCTGCCTGACCCACATTGGGCGCTACGCTTCCCTGCCGGAGGCCGCCGCGACGGTCCGCGGGGCCCTCGACTCCGGCGCAGCGCTGGCCCGGTTCCAGGCCTGAACACCGAAGTGCACGAGGCGCTATGGACACGAACGTGTATGACCAACCAGTGAGGACTGATCCATGAACCAGGCGTACTACGAGGCGATCACCAAGATGGAGAAGGCGGGGGTAGACCCGGAGTATATCCACGGCTGGGAAGGCGGCTATCTGCACAATCCCAAGCGCGAAGAGCAGCGGGTCAACGCGGCCTACGACGCGGGTTACGAAGACGGGCTCGTACAGAAGGCGGACAACTTCAGTCCCTGGCTCAAGAAGTAGCCGGCTAGGCCGTCAGGATGGCGGGAACAGGTCCTACCAGGCCTTGTTCCCGCCCGTACGGCGTCATGATCCTGGGGGCTCTCCCTCCCGCCCTACGTACGGCAGCGCCGCGTACCGCGCCCTGCGCCCAGTCAGGTCCAGGAAAACAGGTTCCACATCGCCTTTCTGAGGGTCTGCACGGATTCCGGGGCTTCCACCTCCATGATCTGTTCCAGGATCCAGCGGCTGTCCCTGGGTCCCATGGTCGCGGTTACCCGCTGGCCGAACTGGCGTAGAAACCCAAAGTCCGGACCATCGCTTGCGCTGAATCCGTAGTCCGCGTATTCCCCCATACGCTCGTTCAAGGTGTCGATGAACGACGCCCGGTAATCCCCTTCCCCCAGCACATCCGCGATATTGTCGGAAACGGTATCGGCTACGTAACGGCCCAGTCCGTTGACAAACTGCGCGCGCTCCGAGTCGCCCATCTGCGTAGCGGCGAGCCGGTCCGACACATGGACCAGGAAGGCCATGAATTCCGCGATCGCAGTGAGCCGCTGCAGTTGGGTATCGGTCTGGAAACCTTCGTTCTCCAACTCCAACAGCCCGTTGGTGGCGATGCGCCAAAGGATGAAGGCGAGTGCGCTGGCAATTTCATCCGGTGTATGGGGTTTGTCGGTCTTGTTCCAACGGCTCTTGACACGCACCGTCCCGTTCCTCCCGTGCTCTTAATCCCGAATCCGGTGAGTATACCGGGGTTGCGCCGCGCTTGGCGGGGATCGCGGGATCGTGTTAGCATCAAAACATAGTATTCTACTCGGGAATTTCCCCGATCCGCCAACCGTGACCGGCCCCTATTCCCATGGAGCTCTGGATCGTCATGGATCCCGAATTGGAAACCTTGCGCAGCGCGGTCCAGCGGAACTGCCATATTTCGGATGCCCGGCATGCCGGTGACGATACCTTGTGCGTCTATCTTCTCAGGATGCGTGAATACTACCGCTGGGAGCAGGGGCACTCGTTTCGCGCCACGCTACCGAAACGTGCGGTGGGGGACTGGCTCACGGCGCGCGAACAGTTGTGGGAACAGCTGGAAGACGCACCGTTTGAACCGGTGCCGGTGAACGGACAGCGCTACGATCCTTTCGATACCGCTGCGATCAACGCCGCGGTGATCCCGCGCGGATTGGTCTACAGCGGCGGCATCGGGCGCCGCGCGAAGCCACATTTTTTTCTGGCGCATCTCGAACGCCGGGAGCGCTACAACGGCTTCACGGTGCTGATCTCCGCCCGCGAATACGCCCGCGACCTGAGCGCGCCGCCGGCCATGAGCCTGCAGGATACGATCTTCGTGCGGCGCGAGTCCTTGCGCCGCCTGATCTGGGAGAAGGTGGAGGAATGGCGCTGGAGCCGCCGCGACAATCCCATGGGCCGGGCGATCGCATACTACGACTTTGAACGGGACCCGGACGGCGCCCTGGAGGCGATGACCGGCAACGAGGTGGAAACCCTGATCCTGCACGAAGCCGGGGAGGTCATGGTGGGTCATGAACTGGGCACGGATTGGGAAGCGCTGCTCGCCACCCTGCCCCGCTCCCGGGTGGAGATCGTGGCGCGCGCGGTGCGTGACCTGTTGGCGGACTGCTTGTCTACGCTTCCGACCCTGCTGAAGGTGCTGGATCCAGCATCCCTGCATTTCTACTTCGCCAACCTGACGGGGATGCGCAAGGAACTGTTCCCGGGCCTTGTAGACGCCTACCACCAGTGGATCGAAAACCGGGACCTGGATCCCTTGAACACGGCGATTAGCGCCGGCGTCACCCACTGGCGTTCGATGGCCGTGCAGATGCTGCAACTCTACCGGCAGGATCCCAAGGATTGCGCCGCCGCCATGGAAACCTTGATCCTCGCGGCGCGGGCGCGGGCTTGCCCAGGCGCGCGAGGACCTCCTGCGTGGACGGCGCCGGCGCGTCCGCCTCGCCGGCGGGAGCCGAGAAGCTCGGCATCGCCTGAGGCTCGAAGGCGGGCTGCGCTGGAGCGCCGGGGCTACGCCGACCACGGGCACCGGGCCCGGGCGTTCGAGACCATCTGGCTGGAGGACACCGACCTGGTGGTCAGCGGCAAGGAACACTGGAAAGATATCGACCGCGCCCTCTTTCAGTCCCTCGGAAAGGTGGTGCGGGAATTCCGCGCAAGCTTCCCGTTCTTCAAAGGGCCGTTCAAGGACATGGGATACGGCATCCAGCGCACCCGCCCGGGCGAGCATTACCACTGGCATATCGACGGCGGCAGTCATGAATTCAGCCACCGTCAACTGGTAGTGATCTGGTACCTGAACGACGTGGAAGGCCCGGGCGGAGAGACCGAATTTCTGTACCAACAAACACAAGTACGCCCCGAGGAGGGTAAGCTGATCGTGTTCCCGCCGTTCTGGACCCACGAGCACCGCGGCGTCACCCTGCAGCGTGGGGTCAAATATATCGCCACCACCTGGGTGGTCTTTGCCTGAGCGCTGCGCGCGCGCCGGCACGGCTGTACCACGATGCAGATCATCATTCCACGCACCGGCGAGGAATTCCGGCGCTACTACGATCTGCGCTGGCGCGTCCTGCGTCAGCCCTGGGATCAGCCTCCCGGCACGGAACGGGACGCACTGGAGACGGAGAGCATCCACCTCATGGCCTGCCGCGGCGCCACCCTGCTAGGCGTGGGTCGGCTGCATTTCAACTCCAGGGATGAAGCTCAGATCCGGTTCATGGCCGTGGAGGAGGCGCAACGCGGCGGCGGGGTCGGCCGCCTCCTGCTCCAGTCCCTGGAAGGGCATGCCCGCGCCGGCAGCGCGCGGCGCATCATACTGGATGCCCGGGAGAGCGCCGCAGGTTTCTACGCGGCCCACGGCTACGCCGCGGTTGCCACTGCCCACACCCTGTTCGGTCTCATTCCCCACACACGCATGGCGAAGGATCTGTGAAAGACCCCTGCGGGGTCGTGCCCGGGGTGTCCGGCCGGCCCCTGCTATCCGTCATGGCATCCGGCGGGTTCCCCGATCTCGGCCCACTCTACCGCGCGGCCGGGTTCGCCCCCGCGACCGCCCGCTCCATGCGCGAGGCCCTCGCGATGCTGCGCACCTTGAATCCTGAAGTGATCGTTGCGGAATTTGTCTACGGCCCGGTCTACAGTTTCCGGATCAGCACACTGGAGTCGCTGATAGCGGGGATCCAGAGCAGTGCGCCCGGCACCCGGCTGATCGTCCTGGCGGACCGCGCCGACGCGCCGCACTTGGCCCGTCTGCGACAGCGCTTCGACTTCTATGCCATCCATTACTTCCCGATCGAGGAACCGGCCCTCCGGCAGACCCTGAGCCGGGCCGCGGCCGAACCGTGACCCGCCGGTGGCGTCACCGGTAACATCAAACGTCGGGCTGCTCCATCAACATTTCGGTGGCCAGCATGTCGCCGGTGGTATCGATCTGCACGCCCGTGATCCCCGGCATCCGGGTCAGAATGTAGCCGGCCATCAGCATCAGCGTCCCCTCTTGGCCCGTGTGCAGGGCGGTAAGGAGGCGGTCGGCCACGATCTGGCAGCGCCGGACCCGATCCGGATTGTCCACCCACTGACGGCTCATCTGCCACCCATGATCCATGTCGTGATCCATCCTGTCGAAGAAGTCGCGCCCTTCGTCGAGGATGTACTGGGGCACGTCGATCGGGTAGGATTGATCGTCCAGAAACACGTTGAGTTGCATGCCGCTCGCCCTCCGTCCGGCGGGTGGTTTTCGGTTGTCGGGGCACGATAAACCGTCCGGCGCTGTCTCGTCTACCCGGACGGGCCACCCATGGCGCCGCATGGGGAGTTCAGGGCCATGTTGCTACGCATCCCCGCCGTCTTGACTGCCACCCAGATCGACGAGGTCAACACGCTTCTCGCCGGGGCCGAGTTCGTCGATGGGCGTTTGTCGGCAGGCGCTGCTGCCCAGCGGGTCAAGCGCAATCAGGAACTCTCCCCGCACGCCCGGCAGGTCGAACAGCTGAACGGGATCGTCATGACCGCCCTGGTAAACCACCCGACCTACAAAAGTGCCGCGCTCCCCCACCGGGTCGCGACCCCGTTTTACGCGCGCTACGGACAGGGCATGGGCTACGGGGAACACGTCGACGATCCGGTCATGGGGCCCGGCCCGCGCTACCGCGCCGACATTGCGGTAACCCTCTTCCTCAGCGCGCCCGAAGTTTATGACGGCGGTGAATTGGTGGTGCGCACCGAGTTCGGCGATCAGTCGGTGAAACTGCCCGCGGGAGACGCAATACTGTATCCGGCCTCAAGCCTCCACCGGGTAACCGAAGTCACCTCCGGCGCGCGGCTGGCGGCAGTGACCTGGGTTCAGAGCCTGGTGCGTGAGCCGGCGAAACGCGAGTTGCTCTACGATCTGCACTTGGCGCGGGAACGGCTCCTGCAGGACGCCCCGGACGCGCCGGAGACCGCGCGTATTGGCCGGGTCTACGTGAACTTGGTCCGGATGTGGGCCGAGACTTGAGTAGGACCCACCTCAAAATGCATCTCGGCCGCGCGTGCGGCGTTGCGAACCCTGCTACGGTGCTCACTACTTGTTGTTGTAGCCTGCGCGCCGTGCCTGAACGCCGGATCCGCGCTCTTGAGATCCGGTTCTAGTCCTGATTCGACGCCCATGCCGTGGGTAAAAAAAACAGGGCCGCGTCAGCGCGGACGACGGCCCTGTGGTCTTGCGACCGGCTTGGAACCGACCTCAGCGGTGGGAACCCGCCTCGGCGTGGGCCAGCTCCAGCAGTTCGAGCGCGAGCCGGTTGTATTCCTCCCGATAGCCATGCAGCGGATGCCCCTCGGGAGCGGCGTAGAACTCCTCCGGATTGACCCCGTTCTCCTGCTCGTAGGCGGAGAATTTATGCTGCATTTTCAGCATTTTTTGGATTAATTCCTGCTTCTGACTCATGTTGCCTTTCCTCCGGAAAATAAACGTGGATCAGGGCCGTCAGGGCGGCAAATTCGTTCTCGGACGCTAACATAGCTGTCCCATGAGCTCCATACCCAGATCGGGCTAGGCAACCATCAATAACCGCCCTTGCGCCGGCTCTCCGGCAGGCCCGCGATGCGTCCACCCTGCTTACTGGGATCCTTCGGGAACAGGCTATACAGGGTCTTGGCGTCCACCCGCTCCCCCTCCCAGATTTCCTGCATGTCTTTGACCATGGTGCGGGTATTGGGCTGGGTCTCGCTGTGGTTGAAAAACTGATCACGCAGGTAATTGATCACGTCCCAGTGCCGGTCCGTGAGCTCGATGCCTTCCTCAGCCGCGACCACATGGGCCAGTTCCTCGGTCCACTCGTCCTGATTTACCAGGTAACCGGTGGCCGTGGTTTCCAGGGTTTTTCCACCTACCTCCAGTGCCATTTTCTCCTCCGTATCGTCGTTGACGGTGGTGGCCGGATCGCAGCATCCGGCGCACGGTTGATGAAGATGAATTTGTTACCCGCGGCTCTCCGGCCCGCTGCCTACTGCCGCGATCCCCTTGTGGGCGATGAACAGGCCACAGCCAATGGCACGCCCGGGTCCGACCCCGGTCTGCTGGAGCCGGACGGACTGTTCTGGATCCAGCTCCGCCACCATCAGACTGCGCGTAAACAGCTCGCCATCCGGTGTGTGGATCGGGTGGGCCCTTCCCGAGAGCATCTTGCGCGCCGAGATATCCAGTTCCTTGAGCCACGCCATCGCGCTCTCCAGAAACTGTTGTTCGTCGTGATCCTCACGCGCCACCACATACCGGGCAAAGAGCGTCGGCAGCGTGCTCAGGGGGCGCAGGGTCCCGCTACCTACTTCGAGCGCATAGCCGTCCAGGTCCAGGGTCCTGCCCTCGAGCGCGCGCGCCGCCTCCAGCCGGCCCTTGGGCACCCGCAGGGTCAGGCGCGTGCGGCGTGAGAGGTAGAGCAATTCGTTCTCGGCGTCCTGTGGACGATACCAGCCGTTGCCCGATTCGGCGCCGTGGATCAGGTGCACCCCGGCGCCGGGATCTTCGACCAACCAGGGAAGCACTTCGCGCAAGGCCTGGGACAGCGCATAGGCATGGTCCAGGGGCAGACACCGGCATGATATGGCGAAGGCCAGATCGACAATATCGTCGGGCGGTACGTAGGGCGCGGCGCGCTTGTTATCATCGTCCCAATACATTCGGACCTCGGTGTTTATCCGCGCAGCGCGGCGGAAAATGCCGATTCCAGCCGGTCTTCCCAGTCCTCAGGCGTGTCCGTGAAAGGCGGCTTGACGTCCATGCTCAGGAATACCTCCCCGTCCCGCGCCCGTTGCTGTACCAGCCCCACAAGTTCCGTGAATGAACCGAGATCATGGTTCTGCAGCAGGATTTCACTCACCCAGAGCATGTCCGCTCCTCCGTCATCACACACTCCGCCGGCCCAGTCCCGCGGATGCGCTCGTAGAACCGCGCCCGGTACAACAAACGCTGATGGCCCGCCGCCGCATCGTCCCGGAACGCGGTGCGGCAGTGCAGTACATTGTTGCACAGGATCCCCTGTCCCGGGGCAAGCCGGTAGCGAAACACAAAGGGCGCGCCATCCGCCACCAGTTCCGCAAGCGCCGCCGCTGCCGCCTGGGTGGCGCGGTCCTTCTTCCACGCGATACTCCGGCTGCGGGCCGTGTAGCGCATATGGAGGGCGCCGGTGCCAGGGTCGATCGAGAACACGGGGCCGGTTTGTGCCGGGCGCAGTTCGCGTCCATTCTCCACATTGGCGGGGATGGTCATAGCGTCGGGCTGCATCAACGCTTCCACATGGAGTGGGTTCGTATCGCGCAGGTGCAGATATACCATCTCATGGTCCAGCAGCCCGTTCTCTCCACCGCCCTCCGCATTCATCACGCAGTGCATCAGGACCGCTCTGATCTGACGGTCCGGCGCGTTGTAATAGCCGTCCGTATGCCAGTTCAAACGCCGGTCAGTATACGGAATGTAGTCCCGGTGCCGACCCGCCTCCATGATCTGCACGGACGAGATGCCGTCGTGGTCCGCGCACAGGTTGCCGTCCAGGCGCTCGAGCCCGAACGCTTGGCCGAGGCGCCGGACCAGCCCCTTGTCCGCGATGTCTCCTGAAGCGAGGGCGTAGATCACCATTCCGGTCTTGCGACAGCGGGCGAGGATTCCATCCCGCTCGCCCGCAGTGAGTTGGTCCGCCCGTGCCAGCGGAACCATAAGCTGCGCCGCGTCCCGCGGGTAGTCGGCCAATTTCCACTCCCGCCAGCGCAGATAGGCATGTTCCGCGTCCAGGCAGAAAGGAGAATCAATTTTATCTTTATATTTAATTATTTGCATCTCTATTAAAATCTATAACTTTAATTAATGAATGAGTCTGATTGTGCCCGCTAGTGACCGGCGCCATCATGGTTCCAAGGGCACAAATTGTAATACACTGAGCCGCTAAGAAAAGGTCCATAGCCCGCGATCGGAAACAAGGCTGGCTACGACCGCGGCGACGGGGAATAAACGGTTACGCAGACATCAAGCAAGGCGCTGTTTTTACATAAGAAACGCAGCCCTTTGGAACCTTGCCGGTCGCTGGGGCAAGTGGCTAGCCTGAACGCCATATCCCGTTAGGGGTAGAACGACCAGATCCAGGCACCCAATTTGGTAGGGTGTTCGGTGGGGCTGCGCACAATTTAAACTTTCCTGATCATGCGAGTAACAACACTTGTGACCGGCTTACAGGACTTGCCTCGGGTGCACGCCGCGATGGCAGCGCTACTCCAAATAATGAAACGGTCATCATCCCACTTCCAACCGATCCGGATCGAATTGTTTTTGTTCGGCCAGTACGCCGGGTAACAGACAATCGCCAACAAGGAGACCGCCATGGCTAAAGACACCCACGTAACCCCGATATTGGACGAACTGGAGACCGGTCCGTGGCCCAGCTTCGTTTCCGGCATCAAGCGCCTCCGCGATCAGCATGACGACGGGCGTATCCGCGGAATGGCCAATGACCTCCTGGGCCAGCTTGAACATTCCTACGAGACCCGCAAGGGCTACTGGAAGGGCGGTACGATCAGCGTGTTTGGCTACGGCGGCGGGATCATTCCGCGCTTCTCCGAGGTCGGCAAGCAGTTCCCGGAGTCCAAGGAATTTCATACCCTACGGGTGCAGCCGCCGGCGGGTAACTTCTACAGCACCGGCATCCTGCGCCAGCTCGCGGACAGCTGGGAGAAGTGGGGTTCCGGCCTGGTAACTTTCCACGGCCAGACCGGGAACATCATGTTCATCGGGGCCAACAGCGAGAATGTTCAACACTTCTTCGACGAAATCAATGACTATGGATTCGACCTGGGCGGCGCCGGTCCATGCGTGCGTACCGGGATGTCCTGCGTCGGCGCGGCGCGCTGCGAGATGTCCAACTGCAACGAACACCGGATCCATCGCACCCTGCTGACCCGCTTTACCGACGACATCCATCGCCCCGCCCTGCCGTACAAGTTCAAGTTCAAGGTCTCCGGTTGCCCCAACGACTGCATGAACGCCATCGAGCGTTCCGACTTCGCGATCATTGGCACGTGGCGGGATAACATGAAGGTCGACCAGGACGAAGTGAAGGCATTCGTCGCCAAGAAGGGCCGCCAGTACGTGATCGACAACGTCACCACCCGCTGCCCCACCAACTGCATGACCCTTAATAACGACGACACGCTGACCGTTGACGACCGCAACTGTGTAAAGTGCATGCATTGCCTGAACGTCATGCCCAAGGCGCTGCATCCCGGCGACGACAAGGGCGTCAGCATCCTGCTGGGCGGCAAGCGCACGCTGAAGATCGGCGACATGATGGGAACCGTGATCGTACCGTTCATGAAGATGGATACGGACGAGGATTATCAGCGCATCGTCGAGATCGCCGAGAACACCATCGACTTCTGGGCCG
This sequence comes from Chromatiales bacterium 21-64-14, assembly GCA_002255365.1. Taxonomy (NCBI): domain Bacteria; kingdom Pseudomonadati; phylum Pseudomonadota; class Gammaproteobacteria; order Chromatiales; species Chromatiales bacterium 21-64-14. The sequence continues at coordinate 38,875 of NCBI01000022.1, read as the reverse complement.
AAAACGGCCTGGAGCACGAGCGTTGCGGCGAGATGATCGACCGCATTGGTCTGGTGAACTTCCTCGAAGGCGTCGGCCTCGAAGTCGACCCCAACATGGTCTCTCACCCGCGCAAGAGTTCCTACGTGCGCATGGACGGCTGGGACGAGGAAGCGGAGAAGTGGTTCCGCCGCAAGGCCGAGGAGAAGCAGAAGGCAGTTGGCGCGTGATCCTGGCCCTGGCGGTGACCATCACTGCCAGGGTGGCCTTACTTGTTCGGAAGCGGCGACCGGATTTGGAACGCCCGTTACCACAACTTGCTTGACCGTGGGAGATTAGAATGGCACAGCAACCGCAGATGCGTACCCCCATCGAATCGGGATGCCCGGACGGGTTCCAGTACATGCACCCGGTGATGCGCAAGAACTTCGGCCGGTGGAAATACCACGAGCACCCTGGGCCGGGTGTTCTGCGCCACGTAGCCTACAGCGGGGACGAAATCTGGACCATCCGCGCCGGTACCCAGCGCATTCTGGACGTTTTTACTCTGCGTAAACTTTGTGAGATCGGCGAGAAGTACGCGGACGGCTATGTCCGGTTCACCATCCGCAGCAACATCGAGTACATGGTTTCGGATACTTCCAAGGTGGAGCCGCTCAAACAGGCACTGGAGGAAGCCGGCTTTATCGTCGGCGGAACCAAGAACTCCGTGGCAATGATGTCCCACACCCAGGGATGGCTGCACTGCGACATCCCCGCCACCGATGCTTCTGGTGTCGTCAAGGCGATGATGGACGAACTCATCGACGAGTTCCGCAACTGCGACATGCCCAACCGCGTGCATATGACAACCTCGTGCTGCCAAATCAACTGCGGCGGGCAGGGCGACATCGCCATCAATATCCAGCACACCAAGCCGCCCAAGATCAACCACAGCCAGGTTTCCAACATCTGCGAGCGTCCCTCGGTGGTGGCCCGCTGCCCGGTGGCGGCTATCCGGCCTGCCCTGGTGGATGGAAAGCCGTCCCTGGAAGTGGACGAAAAGAAATGCATTTGCTGCGGCGCGTGCTACCCGCCCTGCCCGCCCATGCAGATCAATGACCCCGAGAACAGCAAGCTGGCCATCTGGGTGGGCGGCAATCATTCCAACGCACGCAGCGCTCCCAGCTTTCAGAAGTTGGTGGCCGCCGGTATTCCCAACAATCCGCCCCGTTGGCCCGAAGCCACGGCCATCGTCAAGCGGATCCTCCAGACCTACAAAAAGGATGCCAAGGACTGGGAGCGGATCAACGACTGGATCGAGCGGATCGGCTGGCCGCGGTTCTTCGAACTCACCGGACTGCCATTCACCAAGTACCATGTAGACAACTGGCGGGGTGCCCGTAACAGTCTGAACGCGTCTACCCATATCCGGTTTTGATCCACGTCAGGGACGGAAACGCCACCCGCCCGGTATGATGCGGGCGGGTCGTCGTGACGCAACCACTGTGGATGGTCCAACCGGTTCCGGCGACGATGACGATCTAATGATAGTGAGAGGCTGGTTTCATGAAGCTAGGCATCTTGGTCAATGAAGGTCCGTATCAGCATCAGGCCTCTGACACCGCGTACCAGTTCACTAAGGCTGCTTTGGAAAAGGGGCATGAGATCTACCGGGTATTTTTCTATCATGACGGGGTCAACAACGGTTCCCGGCTCGGAGTCCCACCTCAGGACGATCGGAATATCACCAAGCGGTGGTCCGATCTCGCGGCAGAGCACGACGTAGACTTGGTCATCTGCATTGCCGCAGCCCAACGCCGCGGCGTGTTGGACGACAGCGAGGCGAAACGCCACGGCAAAAGCGGTTCGAACCTTGCGGACGGATTCCGTATCTCCGGATTGGGGCAGTTGATCGAGGCCGGGGTACAGTCGGACCGCTTGGTGGTGTTCGGTGATTAGGCAATACACCGTGTACGCCTGGAGCACCAGGCTAAAAGCACAAGAAAAATAGAATATTTCGAGGAGGATGGATCACCCATGTCCACACCCATGCCAACTGAACCTTGGGAACAGCAGGAGAAAGAGCCGGCCGTGAAGAAATTCATGTACGTCAATCGCCGCGCCCCCTACGGGACCATCTACGCTCTCGAATCCCTGGAAGTGGTGCTGATCGCGGCCGCTTTCGAACAGGACGTGAGCCTCGTCTTCATCGATGACGGGGTTTATCAGCTCAAGAAAGGGCAGGATACCAAGGGCATCGGCATGAAGAATTTTTCGCCGACCTTCCGTGCCTTGGAAGGTTATGACGTCGAGAAACTCTATGTCGAAAAAGAATCCCTGTGGACCCGCGGACTGACCGAAGACGATCTGGTTGTTCCAGTGCAAGTGATGGGCCGCGAAGAACTCCGCGACCTCATGGACCAACAGGAAGTGATCCTCACGTTCTAAGGGGCTAGAGCCATGACGATGCTGCATACGGTAAACAAGTCCCCCTTCGAGCGACGCACGCTGGACTCATGCCTGAGTCATGCCGTCAAGGGAAGCGCGATTCTCCTTCTCGAAGACGGGGTCTATGCCGCCCTCAAAGGGTCGGTGGTCGCCGACAAAGTCAAGGACGCTGCCCAGGACTTCTCCATCTACGTCCTGGGTCCCGACGTCCACGCTCGCGGGATGACGGATGAACAGGTGATCGACGGCGTCTCTGTCGTAGACTATGGCGGGTTCGTCGATCTCGTAACCAGCCACGACAACGTCCAGTCCTGGCTCTAAGCAGGATTCGGGGCAGGACGTAACGAACCCAACGGTATACTACAAGGAGTAGCGGATATGACGATCGAAGTGAATGGAAAAACGCTGGAAACCGATGAAGAGGGTTACCTCTCCAACCTGAACGAATGGGCCCCGGAAGTCGGCGCCAAGATGGCTTCTGACGATGGATGCGATCTCAGTGACAATCACTGGGAGGTCATCAACTTCCTCCGCGAGTACTACGAAGAGTACCAGATTGCCCCAGCGGTGCGGGTTCTGACCAAGGCGATTGGCAAAAAACTCGGCCCTGACAAAGGCAACAGTAAGTACCTCTACGAGCTGTTTCCCTATGGCCCTGCGAAGCAAGCATGCAAATACGCCGGGTTGCCGAAGCCCACGGGTTGCGTCTGACATAGACGCGGCAGGGGGGGAAGCCCCCCCTGCTATCTATCCCATTCAACCGGGACGGGAGGGGTCAGAAACATGGGGTTTCTGAGTATTTTTTACGCCCTTTTGTTTTATCTGGCAGCTGGGCTGCTGGTGGTCGGCGTTGGGTCTAAGATCGTTCAGTACGCACGCACACCTGCGCCACTGAAGATCCCAACCACGCCGGCCCCGACCACCCGCCGCGGTGTCGTTTTGCGCATCGGTGGTGAAGTGGTACTTTTCACCAGCTTGTTCAAGTCAAACAAGTGGATCTGGCTGTTCGGATGGATTTTTCACTTCTCCCTGCTCCTGATCTTGTTGCGGCACCTGCGTTATTTCACCCAGCCCGTCTGGTGGTGGGTGGCCCTGATTCAGCCGTTTGGGAAGTACGCGGCATTTGGAATGCTGTTCGGACTTGCCGGGCTTTGGGCGCGGCGTTTTTTGGTGGACCGAGTGCGTTACATCAGTTCCCCCTCGGACCATCTGATGTTGGCGCTACTGGTGGCGATCGCCGGCAGTGGCCTGCTGATGACCTATTTCTTTCACACCGACATTGTCGGACTTAAGGCGTTCGTGCTGGGACTGCTATACCTGGACTGGCAGCCCCTGCCCCCGGACCCGATGCTGATTATCCACCTCAGCCTGGTACTCGCGCTGATGATCGTGTTCCCGTTCAGCAAGCTGCTGCACGTGCCGGGCCTGTTTTTCAGTCCGACCCGGAACCAAGTGGACAATCCGCGCGAGAAGCGCCATGTGACCCCGTGGGCCACGGACGCGAGCCCCACTTCGGGCAACTGAGCGGGCTCATCCGATGACGGTGGTGTGCTGAGGAAACGGAACGTGGCTAACTTTCAGACCCCTGAAATAACGGAATACCCGGTCATCCCCCTCCTTCAGGAAGGGGTGATGAAACATAGCAAGCCGTACATGGCCGCGCCCAAACACCAGGAGGCCCTCGGTTTCCCGGGCGGGCTGGTAGACAATTGGAAGGAGGTCGCCATCGACAAGATGGGCGAGCTCCTCACCAAATACCGATCCCTACCCGTCTTTCTGGATTCCTGCGTAAAGTGCGGGGCGTGCACCGACAAGTGCCATTACTACCTGGGGACCTCCGACCCCAAGAATATGCCCGTCGCCCGTCAGGACCTGTTGCGCAAGGTCTACCGGCGCTACTTTACCGTCGCCGGGAAATATTTCCCGAAGCTCGTGGGTGCTGTGGATCTCACGGAGGAAGTCCTGGACGACTGGTACAGCTACTACCACCAGTGTTCCGAGTGCCGGCGCTGTTCCGTGTACTGCCCCTACGGCATCGACACTGCGGAGATCACCATGGCCGGGCGTGAAATCCTCGCCTGCGTCGGAAAGGGTCAGAAATACAGCAACGAGATCATCAGCAAGGTATTCGTGATTGGCAACAACCTTGGGTTACCCGAACCGGCGCTGAAAGACACCCTTGAAGGACTTGAAGAAGAGGTAAAGGAAGACACGGGGATCGACGTGCGCTTCCCCCTGGATGAGAAAGGCGCCGAGGTGCTGTTGATCACGCCCTCCGCGGATTTCTTTGCCGAGCCCCATGTCGACGGGCTCATAGGGTATGCGAAGGTATTTCACCAGGCCGGTATCAGCTGGACCCTGAGTTCCTACGCCTCCGAAGCAGCCAACTTCGGTATTTTCATCGGCGACTACGACAACATGAAACGGGTCGCCATGCGCATCCGCGAGGCGGCCCTGGATTTGGGGGTCAAGCGCATCATCGTCGGCGAGTGCGGGCACGCGTGGCGCGTCGCCTATAGTTTCTGGAACACTTTAATCGGACCGTTCGATTTCCTGGATCCGCGTTATCCTGCGCCGCAGCACATCTGCGAGTTCACCTACGATCTGATCAAGCGCGGTGCCCTGACCCTGGACAAGTCCGCGAACGATCACCGCGTCGTAACCTTCCATGATTCCTGCAATGTCGCGCGCGGCTCACGTATGGGAGACATGCCAGGCGGGCAGTTCGTCATCCCGAGGGAAATCATCAAAGCGGTTTGCAACAACTTCCACGACATGGACGCCGACACCATTGGTGAAGGCACGTTCTGCTGCGGAGGTGGGGGCGGCCTTCTTACCGACGATCTCATGGAGGTCCGCGTAAAGGGCGCCCTCCCACGGATGCAGGCACTCAAGCACGTAGTCCAGGAACATGGGGTTACACACATGGCGGCTATCTGCGCTATCTGCAAGAGTCAATTCTCCAAGGTGCTGCCCTACTACGGCTTCACCATGGATCAAATTATCGCGGTGCATCAGCTGGTAGGCGATGCCCTCGTAATGGGACCCAAACAGTAACCGGTATCGGCCGCCCGCGAGCGGCTTCGCGAATTCGAAAGCTGACCGCATAGGAGAATACCGATGTCGACGTCACGCGATGAGATGCAGGGCCAGAAGCTTACATTCCGCAAGTTCCGTAACGGTGAGTACGAGTGGGGCAACTTGCAGGAGCAAATCTTCGAGGCCGATCACTCGCACAAATGTCCGACTTATGTCCACCGCACACCGCCCTGTCAGGGCAGCTGTCCTTCCGGAGAAGACATCCGCGGTTGGCTGCAGATTGTGCGCGGCGTTGAAAAGCCGTCGGCGGATCTCAGTGTGCAGGAATATGCCTTCCAGCGCTTGACGGATGCGAACCCGTTTCCGTCTGTGATGGGACGCGTCTGCCCAGCTCCCTGCGAGGGTGGGTGTAACCGCAATGATGTGGACGACTTCGTCGGCATCAATGCCGTGGAGCAGTTCATCGGTGACACTGCGATCCAGAAAAATTTCGCCTTCACGCCTGCGCCCCCATTAAGCGGCAAGAAGATCGCGATCATCGGCGGCGGGCCAGCGGGCCTTGCAGCCGCCTATCACCTACGCCGCCGCGGCCACGCCTCCACGGTCTTCGACGACCACGGTGAGTTGGGTGGCATGATGCGCTATGGGATCCCGCGTTACCGTACCCCGCGGGAGGTCCTGGACGGTGAAATCCAACGTATCCTGAACCTCGGTGACATCGAGGTGCGAACTAATACCCGCGTAGGGCGTGACGTCAGCGTCGCTGAGCTGGAAAAGGAATTCGACTCGATCGTCTGGGCCCTGGGGTGCCAGACAGGGCGTGCCCTTCCGGTTCCGGGCGCCGACGCCCCCAACTGCGTGAGCGGTGTCAAATTCCTTGAAGCCTTCAATACCGGGCGGCTGAAGGTCGCCTCGAGCAAGGTCATATGCGTCGGGGGTGGCGACACCTCCATCGACGTGGTTTCCGTGGCCCGCCGTCTGGGCCGGCTCAAGGACGCCGACCCGAAAGAAAAACCGGAACTAGTGATCCAGGGGATCGGTGAACACGCTCCGATACCGGACGCGGCCCGAGAGGGTGCTGACGTCACGCTGACGTCCTTGTTCCCCAAGGAGAAGATGACCGCTGCCGAACACGAAGTGCATGACGCCCTCAAAGAAGGCGTGAAAATCCTCGATAGCGTGATGCCGGTAGAGGTCATCCTGGACAAGAGCGGGCGGGCGCGGGCGCTGAAGATGGCCCAGTGCGAGATGGTCAACAACAAGCCTACCCCGAAGGCCGGTACCGAGTTCGAGCTGGAGTGCGACCTGATCGTCTCCGCCATTGGACAGGGCGGCGATTTGGAAGGTCTCGAGGATCTTAACAACGGCCGCGGGCTGATCAATGCCGACAAGTTCTACCAGGTTCCAGACCGTCCGGGGCACTTCGTTGCCGGCGATATCATCCGGCCTCATTTGCTTACCACTGCCATCGGCCAAGCGTCAGTCGCTGCCGAAACGGTCGACCACTATCTGCGCGAGCAGGAGCTCGAGAAGCGGCCGAAGGTGGATAAGCACCGCTTTGATCTCATCGGCAAGCTGAAAGAGACCGGACTCGCTCCGACGGAATATGACCATCAAGAAACCTGGGGAACCTCCTCCAGTGATTTCGCAGTACACAACTTCGAGGACCGTTCGTCACAGGAGATCATCCCCTCATCCAAGCTGTTTCTCGGGCATTTCCCCTACGTGGAACGGCTCAAGCGCCAGGAGATCGGTCCCAGCGCAGATGACGTGATCGGTCACTTCAAGGAACGGATGGTTATGCTCTCCGACGAGCAGGCCGTCTCCGAGGCCAAGCGTTGCATGAGCTGCGGGATGTGCTTTGAGTGTGACAATTGTGTCATCTACTGCCCACAGGACGCGGTGTTCCGGGTGAAAAAGAACAAGTCCACGACCGGGCGCTATGTGGATACCGACTATACCCGCTGCATCGGTTGCCATATCTGCGCGGATGTGTGCCCCACCGGTTACATCGACATGGCCCTAGGCAAATAGTCACGAGTGAGAGTCGAAATGAGGCGTGTATCAGGATATTGGCGGGGATTCGCACCGCTCCTGGCGGCGATCGTACTATTTGTCCTTTCGGGTCCGGCCCACAGTGACCCGCCCATCTCCGATGGGCGGGTGCCACTGCCGGTACTCGCCAAAGCCAAGGGCAAGAGTTGCGTGATGCCCACGGAGTGGATGCGGCGCAACCACATGAACCTGCTGCTCCATGAGCGGGATCTCACAACCCATGAGGGAATCCGCATCAAGGGACGGAGCATGGAGGATTGCGTGGAATGCCATGTGCAGAAGGAGGCGAACGGCCAATGGCCCGCAGTTACCAGCCGCAAGTTCTTCTGCACCAGCTGCCATGTCTATGCAGCTGTCAAGATCGACTGCTTCGAGTGCCACGCATCGCACCCGGAGACGGCGGCACCCGGAACCGGGCCCGGCGGTGGCGATCCGCTTCGTGCCGTCACCGGAACGGCCTTGGCCGCGGGTGACCTGACCCCGATGCCGGTCTCCGATGCCCGAGGAGGGATCTCCCAGTGAGCGAGTCAGAGCAGGATCACAAACTCGACGCCCCGAACCAGGCGCGTCGGCGTTTTTTGACCCAGATCGCCGCCGCCTCCGGCGCCGCCCTCGCGCCCGGGATGGTACTCATCAAGGTCGCGCAGGCACGGGCTCAGGACCAGGCGGTGTCCAGCGCGGTGCGTTGGGGCATGTTGATCGATACCACGAAATGTGCTCGTGGCTGCAACGTATGTGTGAAAGCCTGCGATGTGGAGAACGGTCTCACTGGACATGGGCGTCCCGAGACGGATTCCCAATGGATTCGCAAGGTGCAACTACGGGACACCCAGACCGGCTACGTACAGTCGTTGCCGATGCTCTGCCAGCACTGTGAATATCCACCCTGCGAAGACGTGTGCCCCACCGGCGCATCGTTCCGGCGCGCGGACGGCATCGTCTTGGTGGACAAGCATATCTGCATCGGTTGCCGGTATTGCATGATGGCCTGCCCGTATAAGGCGCGCTCGTTCGTCGCCGAGGCCCTGGATGACCAGAAGCCCTGGTCGCCGCGCGGCATCGGCACCGTCGAGAGCTGCACGTTCTGTGTCCACCGGGTCGATCGGGGGCATCAACCAGCATGCGTCGATGCTTGCGCCCAGGCCGATCACGGCGCCATGGTGTTCGGCAATCTCAATGATCCGAGCAGCGAAATCGCCAAGCTTATTGCGGAATACGATAGCAGCGAGGTGCGTCCCGACCTCGGACTAAACACTGGGGTTCGCTATCGCGGGCTATAGGCGCCCTGGCAGCCACGTTATACAGCGTCCCCCGGACCGGCTGTCATGGGAAACACGCGTAGAGCACAGGCACGGGAAGTGGCGCCAATGCGCCGCGAGTGGATTCAACCCAATCCGGACCAGTTGGAATCATGAAACAAAAGATCCATTTCCGAGAACTCGAAGGACGCTCCCCGGGCTACTGGGGCTTGGTGGGTCTGCTCGCCACCATATTGGCGATAGGCCTCGCGGCGGCCCACTACATGGAGTCGAACGGGCACTATGTAACCGGAATGACTAATCAGATCGTATGGGGGATCCCCCATGTGTTCGCGGTCTTCCTGATCGTCGCGGCCTCCGGGGCACTCAACGTAGCATCCGTGGCTTCGGTATTCGGCCGCGCGCCCTACAAACCGCTGGCACGACTGTCCGGTCTCCTCGCCATTGCCCTGCTGGTGGGCGGCCTGACGATACTGGTGCTCGATCTAGGTCGCCCGGACCGGCTCATCGTGGCAATGACCCACTTCAATTTCAAGTCGATTTTTGCATGGAACATCTTTCTGTACACCGGATTCCTTGCGATCGTAGCGGTTTACCTGTGGTTGATGATGGAACCCCGCATGAGCGCTTACAGCAAGCCTGCGGGCTTCGTGGCGTTCGTCTGGCGCCTCACACTCACTACCGGTACCGGATCGATCTTCGGTTTCCTGATCGCCCGCGAGGCCTATGATTCCGCCTTGATGGCACCAATGTTCATCATCATGTCTTTTTCCTTCGGCCTCGCCATCTACCTGCTGGTGCTGATGGCCGCTTATCGTTGGAGCGGTCGACCTCTGGGTGACGCGATACTCCGGCGGCTCAAAAATCTGCTGGGTGTATTCGTGGCCGCGGTGCTCTACTTCGTGACAGTGTTCCACCTTACCAACCTCTACATGACCGCGCACCACGGCGTAGAACGTTTCATCCTGTTAGATGGCGGCATCTACACAAAACTGTTCTGGATCGGGCAGGTATTGCTCGGTGGCCTCGTACCGCTGGCCCTACTCTATCATCCGTCACTCGGAAAGCGGCGCGGCTGGATTGGGCTCAGTGCGGCACTGGTCATCCTGGGTGGGCTCGCCCAGATGTACGTGATCATCATCGGTGGCCAGGCCTACCCGTTGGACCTGTTCCCCGGGAAACAGGTAAGCAGTACCTTCTTTGACGGCGTGGTCAACACCTACACCCCAAGCCTGCCGGAGATTGCCTTGGGACTCGGTGGCGTCGCACTAGCTTTGCTGATAGTGGTCTTGGCGATAAAGGTGTTGCGCTTCCTTCCAGAGAGCCTGGAAGACGCTCTAGTGGAGCCTGAGGCCGCGGCTACGGCCGTAGCCGTGCCAGTGGGGGGCGCCCATCAGGCTTGAATCTGGCGGGTGTAGCGCTTCACGCGTAGAGGCCCATTCAGCGGGCGTGGGCTGTTTCCGGACCCGTGTCCGGCAGGGGCGTCCATAACCATGGCCCATGTGCTGATATCCGCAGCTCACAAGTCGTCTGGAAAGACTACGGTCAGCATCGGGCTCTGCGCCGCGCTCGTTGCGCGTGGACGCGTGGTTCAGCCCTTCAAGAAAGGCCCTGATTATATTGATCCCATGTGGCTGGGACGCGCCGCCGCGCGGCCCTGCCATAACCTCGACTTCTACACTATGGGCACAGAAGAAATCCTGGTTGCCCTTGCCCGCCGTTCCTCCGGTGCTGATGTCGCTCTCATCGAGGGCAATAAAGGCCTGTACGACGGGCTGGATTTGGACGGCAGCAACAGCAACGCCGCGCTCGCCAAACTCTGCGGCGCTCCAGTGGTGCTGGTAATCGACGCGCGCGGAATGACACGCGGCATTGCCCCGCTGATTCTCGGCTATCAGGCCTTCGATCTGCAGGTCCGCATTGCTGGGGTCATCCTCAACCAGCTCGGCGGTCATCGGCATGAATCCAAGCTGCGGGCCGTGATCGAACACTACACCGATGTGCCGGTACTGGGTGCCCTACACCGGGATCCCACCCTGGCGGTCACAGAACGTCATCTCGGATTGATGACCAGCGCCGAGCACACCGATGCCGACGGTCAGATCGCCCGCATCGCCGATGCCGTAGCCACCCAGGTTGATCTGGAGCGGCTGCTCGCCGTGGCCTCCACGGCCACTTTTCCGGGCGTGAATGTCGCGCCGCTTCCAGCCGTGCGGACCCGTGACGTACGGGTCGGAATCGCACGGGATGACGCGTTTGGGTTCTACTATCCCGGAGATTTGGAAGCGCTGGAGCGCGCGGGCGCCGAACTGGTGTTCATCGATACCTTACGTGATACCCGGCTTCCCCCGCTGGACGCCTTGTTCATCGGTGGCGGTTTTCCGGAGAATCGCATGGAGGCCCTTGAGGCCAATCGCTCGTTGCGTGCAGCGATCCGGACGCACATTGAGGCCGGACTTCCCGCCTACGCTGAATGCGGCGGGCTGATGTATCTCGCGCGCACCCTGTCCTGGAGCGGCCGCTGCTACGAGATGGTAGGGGTAATCCCCGGAGACATCGTCATGCATCAACGCCCCCAAGGCCGAGGCTATGTGCGCTTGCAGGAGACCGCGTCAGCCCCCTGGCCGAGTACCGCAGGCGCCCCGATGGCCCGGGAAATCCGCGCTCATGAGTTCCATTATTCCAGCCTGGAAAACCTGGAGCCGCCGGTGACCTTTGCCTACCGGGTACTGCGCGGTCAGGGGGTGGATGGAAAGCATGACGGAATCGTATACAAGAACCTGCTGGCATGTTACGCCCACCTGCGTGACGTCGAAGATAACCGCTGGACCCGACGCTTCGTGGATTTCGCACGCAGCCACCGCTGCTCCGCAGCCTTCCGGGCCCGTGACACCACTGCCATTGGGGAGTCGAGTCTCCCCCCACCAGCCAAAGGAATTCGATCATGATCACCATTACGGCAGACGCCGCCAAGCAAATCCGCCTCTCCGCGAAGCAGGGCCATATGGAGGGTATGCCGCTACGAATCGCCGTCAAACACAATTCAGACGGTAGCCTGCATTATGGTATGGGCTTCGATGACGGCGACAAGGATGAGGACTTGAGGTTCCAGTCCGAGGGCATCGACGTTGTGCTATCGCCAGTCAGTCTGGAGTTGTTGAGTGGACTGGTAGTGGATTTCGTTGAACTCGAACCGGGGTCGTTTCAGTTCATCTTTATGAATCCCAATGACCCGGACTATCGGGCACCCCACGAGATATCGGCGCCATCAGACACTCGCGGCTCCAACCCCAAACCGCAGGACTCATAAAGACGCCATGGACTATGACCTCGTCGTAGTCGGCAGCGGGCCAGGCGGCTACAAGTCCGCCTTGGTCGCCGCCCAACTTGGCGCCCAGGTCGCATTGGTCGAACGTAGCTTGCCAGGCGGCAACTGCCTGAATCACGGCTGCATACCAAAAAAAACGCTGGTTCATCTGGCGGCACTGCTGGAAGACGTTGGTGGTCTGCGCGGACGTGGCCTGACCGGGGACTTGCACGGAGATTTCCGTGCCGCGGTGGCACACAAGGACGAGGTCATCGGGAGTTTCCGCGATCAGTTTCCGACGTGGCTGCAGCGCCTGAAGATCGACTTCTACCGTGGCAGCGCCCGGTTGCTGAGCCCGCAGTCCGTAGCCGTACAGCCCCCGGGACCGCGAACAGCAGAGATCACGCTGCATACCCGACGGGTCATCCTCGCAACCGGCGCTGAACCTCTGCCTCATCCCCTGCTGCCTGTTGATGGGCAGCGGGTGCTGAGTTCCCGTGAACTCATGGACAACCCGGACGATCCGCCTGCTTCGCTGCTATGCCTGGGTGCGGGCCCCGTGGGGGTTGAACTGAGCTTCGTGCTGCATCAGTTCGGATGCCAGGTAACCCTGGTAGACCTCGCATCCCGGATTCTGAACAAGCCCGGTATCCCGGAGCGGGCCAGCAATCTATTGGAGGCGAAGTTCCGGCGCATGGGAGTTGCCGTCCGCAAGGGCATCACTATCCATCGTGTGGAGAGAGACTCCGCCCGCGGCGTGCACGTCGTGTTTACCGATGGCAGCGACGGGCACTATGAGCGGGTCCTGGTGGCTATCGGACGACGTCCCCATACCGAAGGCCTGGGCTTAGCCGCCATTGGGGTCGAAACCACCCCTACGGGATTTGTGGTCACCAACGAATATTTGGAAACCAACGTCCCAGGAATCTATGCAGTAGGCGACGTGAAGGCGGGTCCCATGACCGCCAATGGCGCCCTGCACGACGCAAAGGTGGCAGCCACCAATGCCATGGAGGGCAATCAGGCGCGGATCAACTACCATCGGGTCCCGATGGTCATCGATTCCGCGCTGGAAATCGCCGCCGTCGGCCTCAGCGAAGAACGTGCGGAAGACGCCGGTTTTGAACCCGACGTGGCCCGTGCGAGCTTTCGTGCCTGCCCGAAGGCTCGGGCACGCAACGACTCGGAGGGCTTTGTCGATGTGGTTTACGACGAGGAAACCGGCCAACTATTGGGCGGGTGCATCGTGGGACCGGAAGCCGGTGAGCAGATCCATGTACTCACCGCGGCCTGCCAATCAAAACGCGGCCTCTGGTTTTTCAAGGATCTGAACTATACCCACCCATCCTGGTGTGAAGAACTGGAAAACGCCGTGGACCCCTACACCGTAAGTCTGAGTCGGTCGGGGCGGGAGCTATTCCGACCCGGGATTTACGCCATTCCGGATTGAACCCGATTCAAGGCCTATCCCACGATAGTCCGGAACCTGATAAACTTAGCAAGGATCTAAGTCGCGGGTGGATGGATAACCAATCGGCGCAGACCATTGATGCAGCGCCCGGCCGTAGCCGGTGATCCACACTGCCAACACCGGCTGGAACCCCGCATAAGCCACGGTTTCCCAGCCGCGCTCGGGGATCTAGGGGAGGATCCCCTGCGGGGCACGAAAAACAGGTTTCAACCACCGTCGCCGGCCCACCGGCTCAGGGCTCGCGGCACCACCGGACCCCTTCGGGATACAAACGAATGCAGCGGGCATCGAGCAGGCCCCAGCAAAGGCGAACCCGGGGGTTGCCTGCTTGGCTGATTCCCCCAGCTGCGGACTGGCGTCCGAAGCGCGGTGGAGGCCTGTCGTCCAGCGGGCTCTCCGGACCGTCTATCGGCGTCCTCGTGGCCGTTGCGTTGTTGGCGGCGGGCACCCTGGTGGCAGTGGCGAAACCAGCATTGGCATCCGCCCTAGCGCCCGGCCTCCTGATCATCGCCATCCTCGGCGTTCTAAGCCTCGCCCTGCTCTACCACCGGATTCGTCATCAGCTTCTGGAACCCTTAACCCATCTACGCCACTGGGCGCTGCGGATGCAGGGGGGCAACCTGTCGGCGCGTATCCCGCAGCCGGAACGGGGTGAGTTCGCAGAACTCGCACAAGACATCAATAGTCTGTCCACCACCCTCCAGTCCCTTTCCAGGCATTTGGACGAGCAAGTCCAGATGCAAACCCGGCAACTCGCCCACAAGGCGCGCTCTTTGCAGGTTCTCTACGACATGGCCGCCTGCATCAACGGCTCACGGGACCTGAACGACCTCCTACAGCGCTTCCTCCCGGTCATCATGGATCTGATGGAAGGCCACGCAGCGTTGGTCCGACTACTCAATGATGCAGGGTACATGGAGATCGTATCCAGTATCGGCGTCGACCCACACGTCCTGCGACGCGAACATTTCATGCCCGTGGACTGTTGCCTATGCGGCGAGGTAGTCCAGCAGGGCGTCGCCGAGTCCCGGGACAGCCTGAGCGCATGTGCCACCACCATCGGAATGCCTCTTTTCCCACGCGACGACATCGAAATGGTGGCGGTACCGTTGATCCACCGCGGACGGACGCTGGGACTCTATAACGTGTTCGTGCCCAAACGGCGGGATGGGTTCCCGCCGGAGTTGATGGAACTCTTATCGAGTATTGGACACCACATGGGCACCGCCATCGAGAAGACACGTCTTGAACAGCAAACCCGCGAGTTATCGATCATGCAGGAGAGGAACATGATCGCCAATGAGTTGCACGATTCCCTAGCCCAAACCCTCGCAAGCCTGCGGTTTCAGGTTCGGGTCCTGGACGAAACCCTGCAGCAGTCGGGTGACTTCAAGACCATCCAGGAACTGGAACAGGTGGAGAACAGCCTGGACGAGGCCTATTCGGATCTGCGCGATCTGATTGCCCACTGCCGGGCTCCGATCGCCGGCGAGAGCCTGGTACCCAGCATCGAGAAGCTGATCTCGAGGTTCCGCAAGGAATCCGGCATATCTGTGTTTCTGCAGAATGAGTGGCGCAATGCGCAACTGCCTACCAATCTGGAGATACACGTCGCGCGTATCGTCCAGGAGGCCCTCACCAATATCCGAAAACACGCCAAGGCCCACAACGTGCGCATCCTGCTCCGGCGCGACAATTCCGGAAACCACCATCTCCTCGTGGAGGACGACGGGGCGGGTTTCGACGCTCCCGCGTCCTCCCAGGGAAAGCCCGGAGAGCACCTCGGCCTGATCATCATGCAGGAACGCGCCGCCCATGTCGGGGGTGAACTTCGGATCGAGAGTGAAACCGGTGAGGGCACGCGGATCGAACTCACCTTCCATTTTGAACCCAGGGCAGATTCCTCACCAGCGGTCTCGCGAGCAGCGCCATGACGATGCGCGTTATCCTGATCGACGATCACGCTCTGTTCCGGGTCGGTCTGCAAGGCCTGTTGGAACAGCGTGGCATCGAGGTAGTCGCCGCTGTGGGGGATGGATTGGAGGGCCTTCAACTAGCCCAGGAATTAATCCCCGATGTAGTCCTGCTGGATCTTCGGATGCCGGAAATCAACGGACTGGAGACCCTGCGCCGCCTGCGCAGCGGTGGTCTCGAAATGCCGGTCGTCATGCTGACCACGAGCAACGAGGAATCTGACTTGGTGGCCTCCTTGCGCAACGGCGCCCAGGGTTATCTGCTCAAGGACATGGACCCGGACGAGCTGGTCGGTGCGTTACGCGATATCGTGGCGGGGAAAAATGTGGTGGCCCACCATCTCACCGACATGCTGGCGCGGGTGGTCCAGGGCGGCTCGGTCGCCGACGCACGTATGACGCCGTTTCTGGAGCTGACGCCACGGGAACGTGAAATTCTCCTGCTGCTGGCCGAAGGCCAAAGCAACAAGATGATCGCCCGCAACCTGGACATCTCGGATGGCACGGTCAAGCTGCACGTGAAGTCAATCCTGCGCAAGCTCGGGGTCCACTCGCGTGTCGAAGCGGCCGTAATGGCGGTGGAACGGGGTATGTCACACAATGTCTGATCCCTGCGCGACAGTGGCGGGGGAACGGCGTCCGGATTCCGCGCCGCTCTGGATCAGTATCAGTAATAGTGTTTACGATCGGCGCGGCGCCGGCCCGCCTTCTGCACGACGACACCCTTGATTGCGGAGCTCCCAGAGATCTCCAAGGTGGGGTACCCCTCCTTCAGCGGACACAGGAGCCAGCGTTCCCCCTCCTCGATCACCAACTGGCGGAAGATGTGCTGTCCCTCGTGCATGGCCACCACATAACTTCCACTCTGCAGCACGCCACCGGGCTCCACGATAATCACGATACCGTCGGGGAATTCCGGTTCCATGCTGTCACCCATCACCCGCAGGGCATAGGGTTCGTTGGCGGCGCAACCTTCCGTCATCAGCGGCTCCTGTCGAAAAGAGTCGAAGCCCTTGCCCGGGCAGCGGGACAGGGATCCTGCGCGAGTCTACCAGACGCCGCGTGTTCTCGAAAATAGCTATCCTTGCGCACCGACTATTTAAATATTTAACATTACATAAGTATTGTAACTAATTAATAATTATCTATTATATTATTAATTAATATCCGAGCACTGAGGGCCCCGGCGACCACCCCCTCCACCTCCGTCCGACTGATCTTGCTCAACGCCCTTCCGCCACCCTGCGTGCCGGCTCCTGATCCTGTTCCCGCTGCTGCAGATTCCAGAGCCGGGCGTACAGGCCATCCAGGGACAACAACTCGTCATGGCTGCCTCGCTCTGCGATCCGCCCGTGGTCAAGCACCAGGATCTGATCCGCGTCCACAACCGTGGAAAGGCGGTGAGCAATCACCAAGGTGGTATGATCCGCCGCCACCGCATGCAACGAGCGCTGAATCGCCCGTTCGGACTCCGAATCCAGGCTCGAAGTGGCCTCGTCGAAGATCAGAACTGGGGGATTCTTGAGGATGACCCGCGCGATGGCGATACGCTGCTTCTCCCCGCCGGACAGCTTGAGGCCGCGCTCCCCCACTACGGTGTCATAGCCGCGCGGAAGCGAGTCGATGAACTCGTGAACATGCGCCAGGCGCGCGGCACGGACCACTTCCTCCCGGGTCGCCCCCGCACGAGCATAGGCGATGTTGAAAAATACGCTATCGTTGAACAGAACCGTGTCCTGAGGTACAACCCCGATCGCTGCCCGCAGGCTGTGCTGGGTCACCTCCTGCAAGTCCTGGCCATCGATTCGGATTCCACCACTAGCCACGTCGTAGAACCGATACAGCAACCGCGCCAGGGTAGATTTGCCCGCACCGGAGGGCCCCACCACCGCCACCTTGGCTCCTGCCGGGATTACGAAATCCACGTCGAACAACACTTGGCGCTCCGGCTGATAGAAAAAGTCCACGTGTTCGAATCGAACCTCACCCTCCCCAACCACCAGGTCCTGCGCGTCTGGACGATCCCGGATCTCCGGCCCCCGCTCCAGCAACTTGAACAACAAGTCCATGTCCGCCATGGCGTGCTTGGTCTGCCGGTAGACCACCCCCAGGAAGTTCAGCGGCGTGAAGAGCTGGAGCAGGAAGGCATTCACCAGCACCAGATCCCCCAGCGTCAGGGTTCCCGCCACCACGCCTTGCGCCGCCAGGATCATGATACCGGTCACCGCCGCTGCGATGATGGCCCCCTGACCGAAATTCAGCAGCGACATGGAGGTTTGGGTCTTGACCGCCAAATCCTCCCATTCTTCCAGGGTCCGGTCGTAGCGCCGGGTCTCGAACGTCTCGTTGCCGAAGTATTTGACCGTCTCGTAGTTGAGCAGGCTATCGATGGCCTGGGTGTTGGCTCGCGAGTCCAGCGCATTCATTCGGTGGCGGAAGTCCATGCGCCACTCGGTGACCACTAGGGTAAACAGCACATAAGCCACCACTGCCCCCAGCGTAACCACTGTGAACCACACGTCGTAACGCGCCAGCAGGATCCCCAGCACCAGGGCGAGCTCCACCGCCGTGGGCAGGATGTTGAACACCAGATAGTTCAACAGCGAGCTGGCGCTGCGTGTCCCACGCTCCAGGTCACGGGAGATGGCCCCGGTCTTGCGTTCCAGGTGAAAGCGCAATCCCAAGGCGTGCAGGTGGTCCAGCACCTGCACGGACAAACGCCGCATCGCCCGGTAACGGACCCGGGCGAACACCGTGTCGCGCAACTCGTTAAAGAATGCACCGGCCAAGCGCAAGGCGCCGTAGCCCAGCAGCAGTGCCAGCGGCAGGGCGAGGATACCGTGGCGACCTGCGGTCAGGTCATCAATGATGTACTTGAGTAGTACCGGTACGCCGACGGCGGCGCCGCGCGCCAGGATCAGAAACAACAGCGCCACCAGGGCCCGGCCCCGGTAGTCCCATAGGTAGGGCTTCAGACGCAGCAGGTTCCGAAAATCGTCGCGGTCCTGGTGCGGTGCGTTGGTATAGCGGATATGTTGACTCATCGAGATGAACGGATTTCCATGGAAACGCCTCTGGGACGGTACTGAACCCGCGCGAGGGATGCAAGGGACTAGAACCTATCTCAAAATGAATCTCGGTCGCCCATGCGGCGTTGCGGACCCTGCTGCGGTGCTCATTTAGTGGGTGTAAACTGCGCTCCTCACAGGGCCCGCGCCTTTCCTGAACGCCCGATCTGCGATTTTGAGATCGGTTCTAGTGTGATAGTTTCCCGATTGGAGGCCCATGCAGCGCGCGCCGAACCGGCCCGCTCCACCGCAAGGCAGCACCTGCGCCACCAGGGCCCGCCACTCGCAAGCGTGCGCAACTCCGCAGAGGCCGGTCTGTGGCGGAGTCTCCTATTTCACCCGTTTCACAAAATCGAAGGTCGCGGAAAAATAGTACCATTGACCACTCACTTGATACTGGATCCGCAGGTTCGCCACCCCGTCCGCGCGCCCACGCATACCCTCCACGGCGGCGTGGATTCGAGCCGTCATATCACTCCAGAACACTGCGTAGGCATCAGCGAAACTGACGGGTTGGCCGGTCTTCTCGGCCACCGTCGGAATTGCCTGCCACACCGAGTCTGCCTTGACCGGTATCAGGGTCCGGTAGTCCGCGGGGGAGGTGAAAATGAACCCGTGCCCCTGGGCTAGCGCAGGCCCCGCCACGAGAAGAAGCGCAACAATCAACGCCGTGCGTACCCGCATATACCCCCCGCCCGCCTCGTTACACCTCTGGCGCGCTACGGCCCTTGCGTCTCTGGCCAACGGCCCCGGAGCGCCCGCGTGACAAACACCGATGAACGATACAGGCTAGAACAGAAACACCGGCGGATGCAACCGAACTGGCGGGCACCGATCCGCGCTGGAACGCACGAGAGGAATGGATTCAGACCGAAACGGTACCCGCACCGGTACTGGTGCTCCCGGTAGTATCGACCGCGGATTCGGCCGTCGACGGCTGGAACCAGTCGAGCTTCTCATGCAGGCGCACCACCTCGCCGACGATGATGAGCGACGGCGGCCGAATCTCCTCATCCTTCACGATGGCAGGCAGGGTCTCGAGGGTGCCAATGTAGATCCGCTGGGCACGGGTGGTGCCGCGGTGGACGACAGCGACCGGGGTGGCGGCGGACATTCCATGGGTTATGAGCTCGCGGCACAGCACCTGTACACCACGCACGCCCATGTAGAACACCACGGTCTGATGGGGCTGCACCAGGGCATCCCAATTGAGATCGATGGCCTCGTCCTTCAGGTGGCCGGTGACGAACACGCAGGAATGGGCATAGTCCCGATGGGTCAGCGGGATACCGGTGTACGCGGCGCACCCGGAGGCGGCGGTGATTCCCGGCACCACCTGGAACGGGATGCCCTCCTGAGCCAAGGTGTCGATCTCCTCGCCCCCGCGCCCGAAAATGAATGGGTCGCCGCCTTTCAGACGCAATACCCGTTTGCCCTGCTTCGCGAGCTTCACCAGCAGTTGGTTGATCTCATCTTGAGGCACTACGTGGTTGTCGCTCTCCTTACCCACGTAGATCTGCTCAGCGTCGCGGCGCACCAGTTCCAGTACCTCCGGCGCCACCAGGCGGTCGTAGATCACCACGTCAGCCTGCTGCATGAGGCGCAGGGCACGAAACGTCAACAGGTCCGGGTCGCCCGGGCCACCGCCCACCAAGTAGACCTCGCCTTGTGGTGCCGGGTCCACGCCCGCCGTGGCCAACTCCCGTTCCAGGGCGCGGCGCGCTTCGGACTCACGCCCGGCCAACATCATCTCCGCCACTGGCCCTTGCAGCACATGCTCCCAGAACCGCCGCCGGCTATCGCCGTTGGGGATGCGGCTCTTGACCTTGGCCCGAAACGATTCGGCGAGGCGCGCCAGTTGGCCGTAGGCGGAAGGAATCAGGGTCTCCAGGCGGGAGCGCAACAGCCGCGCCAGCACTGGGGAAGTGCCACCGGTGGAGACCGCCACCTGAATCGGCGAGCGATCGATGATGGAAGGCATTACGAACGTGCACAGCTCCGGCTGATCCACCACGTTCACCGGGATACCGCGGGCGCGCGCCTCCTCCGACACCCGGCGGTTGACCTCGTGGCGGTCGGTGGCGGCGATCACCAGGGCACGATCCACCAAGTCCTCCGGGACAAAATCCCGCGCCTCGTGGCGCACTTCCCGGCGCAGGGCCCGGCCCGCCAGCGTGCGGGACAACCGCGGCGCCACCACCGTCACCTGGGCCCCCGCGCGCAACAGCAGCCCCACCTTACGGGCCGCCACCTCGCCCCCTCCCACCACCAGGCAGGGGCGATCTCGGATATTCATGAAAATCGGTAGGTA
Source organism: Chromatiales bacterium 21-64-14 (assembly GCA_002255365.1). Taxonomy (NCBI): domain Bacteria; kingdom Pseudomonadati; phylum Pseudomonadota; class Gammaproteobacteria; order Chromatiales; species Chromatiales bacterium 21-64-14. The sequence continues at coordinate 17,983 of NCBI01000022.1, read as the reverse complement.
ATCCATGGAGATCCTCTGTGAGACACTGAACCATGCCCCTCGAAATAAAGGAATATCCCATTATCGATAGCGTCAGCGGCCACTGGCGCACGAAGCGCAGTGGATTCAGTGGGATGGGGGCTGCCTATCGGCCGGTTCCGCGATGATTGTCGTCGATTTACCATGGATCTCCGCTAAGAGTGCGCGTAACTCCGGCACGCAGGATCCGCATTGGGTGCCTGCCCCCAAGGCTACTCCGAGGGCCTCCAGCGTGGTACAGCCCTGACTGCGGATCGCTGCCACCAGGGTATCCCGGCCCACTTGGAGGCAGCAGCACACGGTGGGCCCCGCTCCACCACGCCCCTGGCCGGGGACCCCTGCCAGGAGGGAGGCGCGCGCGGCCGGATCCAGCATGTCGGCCTGGAAGATTTCCGTCAACCAAGCACGCGGCGGGAGTTGCGGGGACGTCCCAAAGAACCCGCACGCCTCCAAGCGTCCATCCACCAACCAAGCGGCCCGGTAGACACCGTTTCTGGCATCGCGGTACTCCAACCACTCGCCCGTGGCGCAGTCTCCGGAGAGCCGATGATGCGCCCACACCGCCCAATCGTCCGGGGGCCGAGCCCCCGCCAGTTCATAGCGCCAGTGGCCACGCGCGCGCACCCGGACCCGATAGTCGGCCTCCGGGAACCCGACCCGGATCCGGGCCAGGACGAAGCCGTACCAAGCCGCCCCATAAGGCTCCACCTCCACCGGGGTGTGCTTGAACTCCGGTTGCCCGGAGATCGGATCGGTGTCCGGATTTACCACGGCGCCTACCCGCCCGGCCCGGGCAAACGTCTCCCCCCAGTGCATCGGGACAAACACCGAGCCGGGCTGTTGGGCGTCGGAGATCCGCGCCCGGGCCAGCATTGCACCCCAACGCGAGACGACCCGAACCAGGGCGCCCTCCCGGACCGCGCGCGCCAGCGCGTCCCGGGGATGCAGTTCCGCGTAGGGCTCCGGGGTATGGGCGGAGAGCCGTGGCGAGAGACCGGTGCGGGTGAGCGTATGCCAATGATCGCGCACCCGCCCGGTGTTGAGCACCAGGGGATAACTGGTCGATTCGGTTGCGCGCGCCGGTGGGCGGGGCGTTATCGGCACCAACCGGCCGCGTCCGGACGGAGTAGAGAAACGCCCATCCCCGAACAGACGCGGTGTGCCTCGGGGCGCGGCGGCGGTTACCGGCCATTGCACGGGCGCGAGAGCGTCGTAGTCCGCGTCCTCCAGGGACGTCAGGCCGCTCAGGTCGAAGACGCGCTGACCATCGTTCTCGAACCCCGACAGCCGCGCGTGCTCGTTAAACACCGCGGCGGCGTTCCGATAGGGAAACGCCGCTTCGTAGCCCATACGGCGCGCCACTTGGCTCACGATCCACCAGTCGGGTCGCGCGTCTCCGGGAGACGCGCGGAACGGACGCTGGCGCGAGATACGCCGCTCCGAGTTTGTTACCGTGCCGTCCTTCTCGCCCCATGCGCTGGCGGGCAGGAGCACATGAGCAAAAGCGGCGGTATCGGTCGCGCGGATGCAGTCGGACAGTACCACCAGCTCGCAACGGCCCAACGCCCGCCGCACCTGGTCCGCATCCGGCAGACTCACCACGGGATTGGTTGCCATGATCCACAGCGCCTTCACGGCCCCGGCCTCGACCGCGTGAAACAGCTCCACCGCCTTCAGGCCGGGCCGGTTGGCCACCCGTGGCGCACGCCAGAACCGCGCCACGCGGTCCACCTCATTTGGGTCGAAGCCCATGTGGGCGGCAAGCTGGTTCGCGAGCCCCCCGACCTCGCGGCCACCCATGGCGTTGGGCTGCCCAGTCAGGGAGAACGGGCCCATCCCCGGGTGCCCGATACGTCCAGTGGCAAGATGACAATTGATGATGGCGTTGACCTTGTCGGTGCCGCTGGAGGACTGGTTGACCCCCTGGGAGTACAGGGTCATCGCCTTCGGGGTGCGTGCGTAGCGGTGGTAGAGATCCGCCACTTCCGCCTCCGGTACCCCGCAGGCGCGGGCCACCGCAGGAATGGAGGGCGCCGATGCACGGGCGGCCTCGAGACTCGCCGCGTACCCCTCACCATGGGCCTCGAGAAAGCCGTAGTCCACCCGCCCGTGGTCGAACAGATACACCAGTAGTCCGTTGAACAGCACCGTGTCGGTGCCGGGCCGGATCGCCAGATGCAGATCCGCCAGTTCACAACTCGCCGTGCGCCGCGGATCCACCACGACCAGGGTGCGGCCGGGAGCGCGCTCGCGCGCCGCTCGCAGCCGCTGGTACAGCACCGGGTGACACCACGCGGTGTTGGAACCCACCAGCACCACCAGTTCCGCGTCGTCCAGGTCTTCGTAGCAGCCCGGGACCAGGTCGGCTCCGAATGCGCGCTGATGCCCGGCGACGCTGGAGGACATGCACAAGCGGGAATTGGTGTCGATATTGGCACGCCCGATGTAGCCCTTCATCAGTTTGTTGGCCACGTAGTAATCTTCGGTAAGGAGCTGACCGGAGACGTAGAACGCCACGGCGTCTGGACCGTGGGCATCAATGATGCGCCGGAACCTGTCCGCGACGTGATCTAGAGCCTGCTCCCAGGAGACCCGCGCGCCGCGGATCTCCGGACTCAACAGGCGCTCTTCGAACCCTACGGTCTCGGCGAGCGCGGCACCCTTGGAACATAGTCGCCCCTGGTTGGCTGGATGATCCGGATCGCCATGCACCGTCACCCCACCGCCGGGCTCCGGTGTAACCAGTACTCCGCAACCAACGCCACAATATGGACAAGTGGTACGAACTGGCTTGGTCATCGGTGTGGGGCCCGTTGACAAGTTCGGCGCCGGGGCGCCGTCAGCCCGTTGGACGCCCGGTCAGGCACGCCGGGCACGGCGCAACGCCGGGGCGCGGCAAACGGGATCCGCCATCCCTGTGGGCTGTGCCCGCAGGACGCCAGCCGGTGTCGCCCGTGGAATATTCAGAACCACCAAATTCCTCTCTTCACGGCTGGTCGAGGTCCTCCCGCGACCCCAGCCCCAGCGCCTCCACCCCCGCTAAAACGCCCGCAGGGCCAAGTACACCATTCCGTCGGTTACACGCACCGGGAAGCGCGCTGCGCACCCCTCATCCGGCGCCACCGCCTGACCCTGTTCCAGGTCAATCACCCAGTTATGCAGGGGACACGCCACGCGGTGCCCAAATACGATGCCCTGGGACAGCGGCCCGCCTTTGTGGGGACAGCGGTCGCGCACCGCGAATACTTGGTCATCGGAGGTCCGGAACACGGCCACATCCCCCTCCGGCGTGGCGACGACCCGGGCGCCCCGTACCGGGATCGCCGCGAGGACCGCCACCAGGATCCATGCGCCGCCGGGATCTCCCTCCGTACGGGCCTGCAGATCCGCGCGCGGAGCTAATTCTATGGGTTGATTCGTACTCACGGTGTGATCCCCAATGCGCTTGGCGCTCATCCGACCCGCACCACCGGGACAAACTCCGCGGGTGCGACCGCCGGGGCCGCCTGTTCTGCCCACGGATCGATCTGAGCATACTGTTGGGACTCCAGAAAACGTTGATGCAGTGTGCCACGCCCCCTGGCGTCCTCCACCAGCCGCTGGCGCACGTAACCCAGCCCTACCCGTTCGATCCACGGCGCGGTGCGTTCCAGGTAGCGCGCCTCCTCCCGGTAGAGCTGCAGGAAAGCGCTGGCGTACTCCAACACTTCCTCCATCGTCTTGACCCGGCCGAGCAGGTCCGTGGCCCGGACCTTCACACCGCCGTTGCCGCCGATGTGGATCTCCCAGCCGGAGTCCACTCCCACCACCCCGAAGTCCTTGATGGTGGCCTCGGCGCAGTTGCGCGGACAACCGGACACCCCAAGTTTCACCTTATGGGGAGTCCACGCGCCCCAGCACAAACGCTCCAACCGGATCCCCAGCGTAGTGGAGACCTGGGTCCCGAACCAGCACCACTCGGAACCGACGCAGGTCTTCACTGTGCGCACCGCTTTTCCGTAGGCGTGGCCGGATACCAATCCGGCACGGTTCAGATCCCGCCACACCGCGGGGAGCTGTTCCTTTTTCACGCCGAGCAGGTCGATACGTTGTCCGCCGGTGAACTTCACCGTCGGTACCTGAAACTTCTCCGCCACTTCCGCGATCGCCTTGAGTTCGGCGGGGGTAGTGACGCCGCCCCAGATGCGCGGCACCACCGAATAGGTGCCATCGCGCTGGATATTGGCGTGGGCCCGCTCATTGATGAAGCGGGACTGGCCGTCGTCCCGGTATTCACCCGGCCACGCGCAGAGCAGATAATAATTGAGCGCCGGCCGGCATACCTGGCATCCGTCCGGGGTCTTCCACTCCAGAAAACGGATCACCTCGGGCACGCTCTTGAGGGCATTTTCGCGGATCACCCGACGCACGTCCTCGTGGGTGAAGGTGGTGCACGGACACAGTGGCTTGACCTCGGGCGCCGAATAGTCGCCTCCAAGCACCTGGGCCAGGAGTTGTTCCACGATGCCAGTGCAGGACCCACAGGAACTGGAGGCCTTGGTGTGGGCGCGCACCTCCTCCAGGGTAAACAGGCCCTTGGCAGTGATCGCACGGACGATCGCGCCCTTACATACGCCATTGCAACCGCACACCTCCGCGTCATCCGCCATGGCAGCCACCGTGGCCGCCCCACCGTGACCGGAATCACCCAGGTGCGCCTGTCCGAACAGCAATCGGTCACGAAACGCGTCGACGTCGGTGGTCTCACGCATGAGTTGGAAATACCAGGAGGCGTCCGTCGTATCCCCAAATAACACCGCGCCACACAGACGGTCGTCCTTCACCACCAGCTTCTTGTAGACCCCATGACCAGGATCCTGGTACACCAATTCGTCGTAGCCCTCGCCTCCTAGGTAATCGCCCGCGGAGAACAGCTCGATCCCGGTTACCTTTAGCCGGGTCGCGGTCACCGAACCCGGGTAACGCGCGTAGCCAAGATCCGCCAAGTGATTCGCGCATACCTTGGCCTGCTCGAACAGCGGTGCCACCAAACCGTAAGTTGCGCTGCGGTGTTGGACGCACTCCCCGACCGCGTAGATGCGCGGGTCGTAGGTCTGCATAGTATCGTTCACCACAACGCCCCGCTCACAGTACAATCCAGCTTGCTGCGCCAGCTCGACGTTGGGCCGGATCCCCACCGCCATCACCACCAGGTCCGCCGCCAGCTCCTGACCATCGGAGAAGCACACCCCGCGCACCCGCTCCTCGCCAACGATCGCCTGGGTACGCGCGGCCATCCGGAACGTGAGGCCACGGCTTTCCAGCGAGCGCCGCAGCAATTCCGCCGCCGGGCGGTCCAGCTGGCGTTCCATCAGGGTATCGAGGACGTGCACCACGGTAACCTCCATGCCCTGACGCGCCAGCCCGTTGGCCGCCTCCAGGCCCAGCAAGCCGCCCCCGATCACCACCGCGCGCCCGCCACTGCCCGCCGCCACCAGCATCCGGTCGACATCCTGGATGTCGCGGAACGTGACTACCCCCGGCAGGTCATGCCCGGGCACCGGGAGGACGAACGGCACCGATCCCGTCGCCAGGAGCAGGCGGTCATACTCCGCCCCGCTGCCATCGGCACCCACCACCCGCCGTCGACGCCGATCGATAAATGTAACCTCGCAGCCGGTGCGCAGGGTGATGCCGTTTTCCTCGTACCAGTCGCGGTCATTCAGCAGGATATCCTGCAGCGTCTTTTCCCCCGCCAACACCGGCGAGAGCAGGATCCGGTTGTAGTTACCGAAGGGCTCGGCGCCGAACACCGTGATCCCGTAGCGGTCTGGGTCGAGCTTGAGCAACTCCTCCAGGGTACGCACCCCGGCCATGCCGTTGCCGATCAATACCAGTTTATCCTTCATTGCCATGCCTCTGCCGCAGCCTATGCCGCGTCCTCCGCCGGATGATCGTGACATTCATACAGGAAGCGCAGGATCTCCGCCCGGTACCGGTTGTACGCGTCGTGGCTCGCCAGCTCCACCCGCCGGCGCGGCCGCGGCAGGCCGATTTCCAGCACGTCACCCACCGTGGCTGCCGGGCCGTTGTTCATCATCACCACCCGGTCCGAGAGCAGTACCGCTTCATCCACGTCGTGGGTAATCATCACCACGGTATTGGCAAGCCGGCGGTGAAGGTCCATCACCGTGTCCTGCAACTGAGCGCGGGTGAGCGCGTCCAAGGCCCCGAAGGGCTCATCCATCAGCAGCACCTTGGGCTCCATGGCCAGGGCACGGGCGATTCCCACCCGCTGCTTCATACCCCCGGATATCTCGTGGGGGTGCTTGTCACGGTCCTCGACCATATTCACCATCTCTAGGTTGTGGAGGGTCCAGTCGTGACGCGTTTCGCGGTTGCGGGTCGGGCCGAACACCTTGTCCACGGCAAGGCGTACATTTCCATACACCGTAAGCCATGGCAGCAACGAGTGGTTCTGAAACACCACCGCCCGATCTGGTCCCGGTCCCGCCACCTCGTGGTCATCAAGCAGCACGCCTCCGTGAGTGGGCAGCAGCAGGCCCGCGATCAGGTTGAGAACCGTGGATTTCCCACACCCGGAATGTCCGATGATGCTCACGAACTGACCCCGGTCGATCCCGAGCTGCACACGGGACAGGGCATGAAACGGGCCCCGCACAGTGTCAAATACCATGCTTACGTGGTCCAGGCTCAAGTAGTGTTTCACGCGTTCCGCTCCCGTGGCGCCACTTAACGGCGGGTGTAGTCAAAACGTTTCTGGATCACGTCCATCACTAATTCCAGAGCGATTCCGACCACGCCGATCAAGACGATGGCGACGATGATCGACTTGACGTTCAAGTTGTTCCACTCGTCCCAGACGTAGTATCCGATCCCCACACCACCGGTAAGCATCTCGGCTGCGACGATCACCATCCATGCGACGCTCAGCGACAGGCGCATGCCGGTGATGATGTAGGGACGCGTGGCCGGAAGCAGGATGCGCCGCGCCGTCTCCCAGCGGTTTAGTTTCAGGACCCGCGCCACATTCAGATAATCCCGGGGGACGTCGCGGACCCCCGCAGCGGTATTCAGCAGGGTTGGCCAGATGCAGGTGATAAAGATTACGAACACCGCCGATGGGTTCACGGACTTGAACAGCAAGAGCCCGATCGGTAGCCACGCCAACGGACTTACCGGGCGCAGAATCTGCACCAATGGATTCCATGCACGATGGAAATTCGTACTCGTGCCCATGAGGAAGCCCACCGGCACTCCCACCAGCACCGCGAGCCCAAACCCCGCCATTACCCGCCCCAGGGAGTACAACAACTGCCAGCCGATACCCTTGTCGTTGGGGCCCGAGCTGTAGAACGGGTGGGCGAGGATCTCCATGGCCTGATGCCAAGTGGCCAAGGGCGAGGGCAGCCCCGGCGCCACGTGCTCGTGGAGGAACAACCACACACCGATCACCACGGCGAACGTCATGGCGGGCAACGCCACGGCGCGCAGGGCACGCCTCATCCACGGGAAGCCACGGCGCGGGGCTGGCGCGGGTGCCCGTCCCGGGTCGCTGGCAGCCAGCGCCACCGGACTCTTCGGTCCCGGTGCCGGGACGATGGGTTTGACGGCTGCGTTCATCGCAACTCCCTCCTGGGGGTCAAGACCAATGCGCCGGGTCAGGGGTTGAGCCGGGCCAGCGCTTGTGGCGAGACCTGCGCATGCTGCACCTTGAAACTCGTTAGGTATTCCATCAGCCGGGCCGGGTCGAACACCTTGCCGTCGAAGAACCGGTCCGGGCCCATCGTGATCGGCGCGGTGGCCTGTACCAGTTCCCAGTCGGCCCTATGGGTGCCCTCGGTCTTCGCGTCGATGGTGGGATAGGCGATCCCCAGTTCCTTGGCCGCCTCCCGGTAGAGATCCAAGCGATACACCTCCTGGGACAGCTTGCGAATGTCGACGGGTTGGGTGATTTGCCCCCAGCGGATCATCTGGGAAATGAACCACTGGGCGTGGCTGTGCCAGGGAAAGGTTGCGGCATAACGGTAGAACACGTTGAAATCCGGAAGCGGTCTGGGCTTTTCATCCTGTGCGTATTGGAACGTGCCGGTCATGGACATCTTGACGACATCGACCGGCGCGTGGACATAGGAACGGCGCGAAATGATCTCGACCACCTCCATGCGGTTCTCCGGCCGATCCATCCAGCGCGCCGCCTCCAGCATCGCCATGATCGCCGCTTTGTGGGTATTGGGGTTTTTCTCTGCCCATTCCAGATTGACGCCGAACACCTTCTCCGGGTTGTTGTTCCAGAGCTCGTAGCTGGTGATCAAGGCGCGTCCCAGGCCTGCCTTCACGGCCCGTTCGTTCCACGGCTCGCCCACACAGTAGCCCACAATGTTGCCGGCCCGCAGGTTGGCCACCATCTGGGGCGGGGGGATCACGATCAGCCGCACATCGTTGTCCGGGTCGATTCCCGCCGCCGCCATCCAGTAACGGAGCTGGTAATTATGCGTGGAGACCGGGAACACCTGAGCGAAGGTCATCGCCGGGCGGCCCTTTTTGCGATCCGCGTCGATGACCTTCTTTAGTGCCCGCGCGGAGACCGGGCGTTCGTGCATCGACTCTGGGTCCGCCTCCAGCATCCGTTCGTACAAGGCATTGGATACTGTGATGCCGTTTCCGTTGAGGTCCATCATGTAGCCGGTGATGGTCGGTTTGCGCAACGCTCCCACGCCGAGGGTGGCCGCGATCGGCATGGGCCCCAGCATGTGCGCACCATCCAGGACGCCCAACGACACTTTGTCCCGGATGTTCGCCCATGAGGCTTCCTGCGAGACGGTGACATCAAGCCCGAATTTCTTGAAATAGCCCTTCTCCGCGGCGATTACGATGGGCGCGCAATCGGTGAGCGGGATGATCCCGAAGGTCAGCTTGGTCTTTTCCAGCCCCTCGGTGCCACCCGCGTAAGCGGCACCCCGCAACCAGCCAGGGGTCGCCGCTGCCAGCACCATGCCGCCCACCAGCGCGCCAGTACGCCGGAAGAAATCCCGGCGCCCCGGACATTGCCGTGCCCGCCGATCTTCGTCATCCATCGGTTCACCTCTGCGGTCCAGAAACAATAAAGGCGTCCGGCGGCCCACTACGGGCCAACCAGGACGCCTTTGTCCAGACAGTGGTCCACCGTTGGTCCACTGCGTTCGTATACTCGACGAGCAACTACCGTGCCATAGTGTTATCTTATAAATATTAGATGGTTGAGAGATGTGCCCAATCTGCTACGGCACCATCGCGGTGCCTGGGCGCGGACCCGGACCCGAAATGGTGCGCCGCAGTACGCAGCCTGAGTCCACCCTACCCGCCGCTCCCCTGCGGTGAGCCCCGCCGCGCTCGGCACAACGGGACGTACCCGCTGCACGGCTTCGCGACGCGTGCGGCCAACGCAGCGGGGGGCCACCCTGCGGTCGGTGCGTCCGACGCGGACCGCCGCACCGGTGCGGTCAGCACCGGCGTGAAATGCGGGCTAGCCGAGCAGTTCCGCCGCGGCGATGACGCTGCGCGCCACTTCGGCCACGCGCAGATTCCGGTCCATGGCCGCCTTGCGCAGCAGCTGATAGGCCTCCTCCTCGCCAACACCGCGCTGCTTCATCAGGATACCCTTGGCACGTTCCACCACTTTGCGTTCAGCGAGACGGTCGCGCGCCTCGTCGCGTTCCAAGCGCATGGACTGGAACTCCCGGAACCGGGCGACCGCCGCATCCAGAATCGGCTGCACCCGGTGGGGTGCGATTCCATCCACCACGTAGGCGCTCACCCCTGCCTGGATCGCCTCGCGGATCCGCGCGCTGTCCCGTTCCCCGGTGAACATGACGATGGGGCGCGGGCGGTCACGGCTGATCGTGCGCATCGACTCCAGGGTATCGCGGTCCGGGGATTCAATATCGATGATGATGACGTCCGGCTCCAGGCGCCGGATGGCGTCCAGGAGGTCCTCGCCGGGCGCAACCCGGCCCACCACGGTGTGGCCCGCGGCCTCCAGGCTTTGCTCCAACGTGCCAGCCCGCTGGGAGTGTTCATCCACCAACAGCACGCGCATGATCCAGCCGTCCTCACTGCGTGACGATACCGGGGATCCGCCGTGCCACCTGGACGTGGGCCCCGCCCAGCACGGTTCACCCACCTGTGTTGCATGTCCTCGAGCCTACACCCCAGCAAACAGCGTGCCACGTACTGGTAGCGGCCATGAACGACAATCGGATCAGACGCATGGAACCGGCACCCGGCAACGCCGGAAGCCCGGGCCCGCCCGCGCCGCACCGGTTTCTTGCGCGCGCGCGCCGCCACGCCACATCCTGGTGCACCGGGGAATTCGCCGTTGCGGTCAGTCCGCGGGATCGTGACGCCGCAGCTGGACCTCCAGGCCCCGCAGGTCTTCCAGGGTGTTGAGATTGTGGAACGCATCCGCCTGGTGAGAAAAATCCACCGGCACCGCCGCTACGCGCTCAAGCCAGTCCCGCGCGGCGCGGCCCCCTTCCCCCAGATAACGTTGCAGGTCCAGCTCGAGATCCCGCGCCAGGAGCACAAACAGCGGTTGCCGCCGCACCCCGTCATGGACCACCGCGGCCCGGTCACCGCCCTTCAAGGCCGCGGCCAGGCGCCGGCCAAGGTCCGCAGGCAAGTCCGGAGCGTCACAGGGCACGCACAGCACATGTGTGGTGGCCGCCGCCTGAAGGGCACTGGCGATCCCGGCCAAGGGTCCCGGATACCCCTCCCAGACATCTGCCACCACCCGGCAGCCGTAACGCCGGTAGGCTGCGTGATTGCGGTTGGCGCTGATCAACACCTCCCCCACCTGAGGCGCAAGAGCTGTCAACACGTGTTCGATGAGGGGCCGTCCACACAGGGAGACCAAGCCCTTGTCAACGCCCCCCATGCGCTGTCCACGGCCACCCGCCAGCACCACCCCAGTGAGTTCGCGGGCGTTCATGACCGGAGGCAATCCCCCAAGGGCTTAGATAGACCGGTGTACCAGACGTGCCGGGTATCCACACGCCGCGACGGTCGCTGTCGCACCACGCGCCCCACATGGGAGAAGACCCCGCGCCGCTCAGCACCCTGGCGCGATGCGCTCCAGCCCCTGCATGTAGGACCGGAGTACCTCGGGAACCCGCACACTGCCGTCCGCATCCTGGTAATTCTCCAGCACCGCCACCAGCGTACGGCCCACGGCGAGACCGGACCCGTTGAGCGTATGCACGAGTTCCGGCTTGCCGGTTTCCGGGTTGCGCCAGCGCGCCTTCAGACGTCGCGCCTGGAAATCCCCAAAGCCGCTGCACGAGGAAATCTCGCGGTAACACTGCTGGCCCGGCAGCCACACTTCCAGGTCATAGGTCCGCGCCGCGGCGAAACCGAGGTCCCCGCTGCACAACGCCATGGTCCGGTACGCCAGGCCTAACCGGCGCAGCACCTCCTCCGCATGGTTGGTAAGCTGTTCCAAAGCCGCATCGGACTGCCCCGGGGGCACGATCTGTACCAGCTCCACCTTCTCGAACTGGTGCTGGCGAATCATGCCGCGCGTGTCCTTGCCATAGGAGCCTGCCTCGCTGCGAAAACTCGGCGTGTGGCAGACGAAACGCAAGGGCAGCGCCTCCGCCGGCAGGATCGCGTCGCGCGCCAGATTGGTCACCGGCACCTCGGCGGTGGGGATCAAGTAGAGGCCGGAGTCTCCCTGGACCGCGAACAGGTCCTCCCCGAACTTGGGCAGTTGCCCGGTGCCCCGCAGGCTCTCGGCGTTCACCAGATAGGGTACGTACACCTCCCGGTAACCATGTTCGCCGGTGTGCAGATCCAGCATGAACTGGATCAAGGCGCGATGCAGCCGCGCCAGCGGGCCATGCAGGACCACGAACCGTGCGCCACTCAGCTTCGCGGCCGCGTCGAAGTCCATCAGACCCAGCCCGGCTCCCAGGTCTACATGGTCGCGGGGGGGGAATGGGAACTGCGGCGGTACGCCCCAGCGGCGCAGCTCCGCGTTGTCCGTTTCGTCGCGCCCGTCCGGTACCGCGGGGTGGGGCAGGTTCGGGATTTCCATGAGCAAGTCATCGAGTTCCGCCTGGAGGTGTTGCAGCCGCACCTCCGCGATCTTCAACTCGTCCCCGAGCCCGCTCGCCTCGGCCAACAACGGCGCGACGTCCTGCCCCTGCGCCTTCGCCACACCGATGGCCTTGGCACTGCGGTTGCGCTGGTTCTGCAGCTCCTGAGTGTGGGACTGCAGCGCTTTGCGTGCCCCTTCCAGCTCATTCAGCCGTCCCGTGTCGAGGTGGAAACCGCGCCGTGCGAGCTGTGCGGCGCAGCCCTCCGAATCGCTGCGCAGGATGCGGGGATCGAGCATCGCGCTAGTGGGCCACGTTGACCCACGCCGGCCAACTCACCATGTGGCCGGGTTTGATCACCGTGGCAAGGTGTTCCTGGATCGTGGCCGCGCGCTGCGGCTCGTCGAAGAACTCCAGCACCAGCGGCAGATCCAAGGACATGTCCAACAGCGTGGACGAATGCATCCGGCCCGACTGGCCGAATCCGGTAACGGCGCGATATACAGTGGCGCCGCGCACCTTCTCGACGTCATGGAGCTGCTTGAGCAGCTGCTCCATCTTGCCGTTGCCCTCAGTGATGTAGATCCGCACCATGGTGACTTCGACGGTCTTCATAACGTGCGTCCTCCCAACACGCCCACCCAGGTGGCCACCATGCAGGCGGCCAGGCTCAACGTCATGTTGAGCCCCGCTTTGAAGTACTGGGCACCCTCGATCAGGTTGAAGGTCTCTATGGAAAAAGTGGAAAACGTGGTAAACGCCCCGAGCAGGCCGATCAGGATCGCCGCGCGCCACTCCGGGCCGACCTCCATGCGCTCCAGGAACAGCACCGACAGAAACCCCATGGCGAGACATCCGGTCACGTTCACGGTCAGGGTTCCGTAGGGAAAGTCGCGGCCGAGCAGCACGTGCATCCCGGTCGATACCCAGTAACGCAGCAGCGCGCCGACCGCACCGCCCGCTGCGATAGCCAACAGCCGGGTCATGACCCCGCCCTCCGCCAGTCTGGCCCCGTCGCCCGTTCAGATTTCATTGACAGCATCGCCGCTCCTGATCCGCTCGTTCGGTATCCACCCCCGGACCCATCACCACCCGTGCCGGTCCCGGGGCTGGCGCACCGGTGCGCGCCACAAACCCATATTATTCATGAACGCAGCTGACAGCTCCAGTGGTAGGGCGCCGCCTGCACCGTGGAAACAGTCCGGCGCGCCCGATGCACCTCCGGCCGGTGGGATTACACCCGGCCCGCCGGCCCCGGCGCGAACGGGTCCCGCTCGGACTCACTGGTGGCCCTATACCCACCGAGCACCACGGCGCTGGCGTTTCCTCCGGGACAGCGCGAAGCCGGAAACGCAGGTCAACCTTTCGGTCCCTTCCCCGCCCGGCCGTCCCGCGCCCGCAGTTCCGCGAGGCGCTCGCCGATGCGGATCTCCAGACCCCGGGGGACGGGCTGGTAGTAGCGGCGCTGTCCTAGCCCCTCTGGGAAGTATTGCTCGCCGACGGCGTAGGCATCGGGCTCGTCATGGGCGTAGCGGTAGTCCTTCCCGTGCCCGAGCTGTTTCATGAGCCCGGTGGGCGCGTTGCGCAAATGCGCCGGCACCTCGAGAGAACCGCCGCGGCGCACGTCCTCCAGCGCCGCGTTGAACGCGGCATACACTGCGTTGCTCTTCGGCGCGCAGGCCAGATACACCACCGCTTGGCCCAGAGCCAGTTCCCCCTCCGGGCTGCCAAGACGTTCCTGGACATCCCAGGCCTGCAGGGCCAGAGCCAGCGCCCGCGGGTCGGCGTTGCCGATATCCTCGCAGGCCATGCGCACCACCCGGCGGGCAATGTACCGGGGATCGCAACCCCCGTCCAGCATGCGCACTAGCCAGTAGAGGGCGGCGTCCGGCGCCGAACCCCGCACCGACTTGTGCAACGCCGAGATCTGATCGTAAAACGCGTCGCCACCCTTGTCGAAACGGCGCACGCCGCCGGCCACCACGTCCTGGATCGCCGCCGCGCTGATGTGCGCCACGCCGCCCCGGTTCTCCGCCAGGTCGGCGGCGAGTTCCAACAGGTTCAGGACCCGGCGGCCATCACCGTCGGCAGCCGTGGCGAGCAGGTCCCGCAACGGAGCGGCAAGTTCCAAACACCGGACGCCGAGCCCCCGCTCACCGTCCATCAGGGCCTGGTCGACGACCTGTCGCAGGTCCTCTACCGTGAGTGCCTTCAGTACATAGGTGCGGGCCCGCGATAGCAGCGCGTTGTTCAGGGCGAAGGACGGATTCTCGGTCGTGGCACCCACGAAGATCAGCGTGCCGTCCTCGACATAGGGCAGGAACGCGTCCTGCTGGGCAGTATTGAACCGGTGCACCTCGTCCACGAACAGCACCGTGCGTCCACCTGCCGCCAGCGCCACCCGTGCCTGCTCCACCGCCGCGCGGATGTCCTTGACCCCCGAGAGCACCGCCGAGAGTTGCAGGAACTGCGCGTCGCAAGTGACGGCCATGATCCGCGCCAAGGTGGTCTTGCCGCTGCCGGGTGGCCCCCACAGCACCATTGAGTGCAAACGCCCCTCATCCAGCGCACGGCGCAAGGGCTTGCCGCAGCCGAGCAGGTGCGCCTGGCCAATGAATTCCCCCACATTGCGCGGCCGCATCCGGTCCGCGAGGGGGCGATGATCTGTGGCACGATCCTGCATCGCTTCCATGTGCGTATTCGGTAACCATCCGGCGCCGGCGCGCTGCGGCCGGTTACCGGGGATTAGTGGAACTGGGTGCTCCGCCACTCGCGGGCCGGCCCGGAACGGGACCCGGGTTGCCGATCACGTCCACCCCAGGCGGTGGCGTGAACTGGAACAGCTTCGGATCGAGCTTTGGATTGCGCTGCACTTGGGTAAACGCGATGCGGGTCGTTTGCCCCAAGCTGTCGCGCAATTGCATGCGTACCAGCAGATCACCACGGAATCCCAGCCGCATCCAGTCGAATCCACTGCCCTTGGTGCGCGGAATCAGCCGCAGCCAATGCAGCCCGTCACCAATCCCCAGATCGCGGATGTGAAAACGCGTCTCCACCGAACGCGTGCTGGTAAGCAGCGCCACCGGCAAGTCGCCCAAGCCCTGCTCCAAGGGCCGCACCGTCACCTGCTCCAGCCCGCTGTCATAGAACCACAACCGTTTGCCGTCCGCGACAATGAGTTCCGGTGGCTCCTGATAGTCCCAACGGAAGCGCCCAGGGCGTTCCAGATACAGAGTTCCGCGGCTCTTCTGCACGACTTGCCCGCGGTCATCCACCACCGACTGCGCGAAGTCTGCTCGCAGGGTCTGGAGTCCGTCCAGGAACGCGGCCAGCGGGTGGGCCGGATCGGGACGCGCCGCGGCCGCGGCGTATCCCGCCGTCAACACCATTCCAAGCATCAAGACCACTGGCCACACTGCGGGCCGCTTCGTTCCAGGCATCAGTCCTCCGGGGGGGATCCCGCCAGCACTTCCCGCGCGCCGTTGCTCTGCAACGGACCCACCACACCGGTGCGCTCCATTTCCTCGATCATCCGCGCGGCCCGGTTGTAGCCGATCTTGAGGCGACGCTGGACACCGGAGATCGACGCCCTGCGACTCTCGGTGACGATACGCACCGCCTGGTCGTAGAGGGGATCCAGCTCACCGCCGTTCGCCTCGGCGCCAGCGGCGCCGAGCTCCTCCCGATCCTGGAGGATCTCCTCGTAGTACTCCGGCGCGCCTTTGCGGCGCAGTTGCTCCACGACCTTGTGCACTTCATGGTCCGCCACATAGGCACCATGAACGCGGACCGGCAGCCCGGTGCCGGGCGGCAGGTACAACATATCCCCATGCCCCAGGAGCTGCTCGGCACCCATCTGGTCCAGGATCGTACGCGAGTCCACCTTGGAGGACACCTGAAACGCGATCCGGGTGGGAATGTTGGCCTTGATCAAACCGGTGATCACGTCTACCGATGGACGCTGGGTGGCAAGGATCAAGTGGATACCGGAGGCGCGCGCCTTCTGGGCGAGGCGCGCGATCAGCTCCTCCACCTTCTTGCCCACCACCATCATCATGTCGGCGAACTCGTCGATCAGCACAACGATATAAGGCAGTGGCTCAAGTGTCGGCGGGGCCGGCGCGCCTTCCAACGGGGACGCCTCGAACAGCGGGTCCGGGATCGGCTCTTTGCGCTCGATGGCTTCCTGGACCTTGCGGTTGTAGCCCGCGATGTTGCGCACCCCGAGCTTGGACATGAGCTGGTAGCGGCGTTCCATCTCCGCCACACACCAGCGCAAGGCGTTGGCCGCCTCCTTCATGTCGGTGACCACCGGCGTGAGCAGGTGCGGCACCCCCTCGTAGACCGAGAGTTCCAGCATCTTTGGATCGATGAGGATCAGACGCACCTGCTGCGCGGTCGCCTTGTACAGCAGGCTCAAGAGCATGGCGTTTAGGGCCACGGATTTTCCCGACCCGGTGGTACCCGCCACCAGCAGGTGGGGCATGCGCGTCAGATCCGCCACCACCGGACGCCCGCCGATGTCCTTGCCCAAGGCCAGGGTCAACGGCGAGGACGCGTGGTCATATTCCTCAGAACGCAGGATCTCCCCGAGACTCACCTGTTCGCGCGCCTCATTGGGGATCTCCAGTCCCACCACCGACTTGCCCGGGATCACCTCCACCACCCGTACGCTCACCGCCGACAGGGCCCGGGCCACGTCCTTGGCGAGGTTGCTGATCTGACTGACCTTCACCCCGGGAGCCGGCTGCAACTCAAACCGTGTGATCACCGGCCCCGGGTGGACGGATTCCACCGTCACCTCCACCCCAAAGTCGCGGAGCTTCCCCTCCACTTGGCGGGACATCACTTCCAGGGCTTCGGTGGAATACCCATCCGGGTTGGGTTCCGGGGGATCTAGCAGGGCGAGGGGCGGCAACTCCGAATCCTGGGCTTCAAACAGGGGGACTTGGCGTTCCCGTTCCACCCGCAGGCTGGGTTCGATGCGCGGTACCACCGGCTCGATGCGGGGCCGGCCGCGGGCGTGGACCTGGGCCCGTTCCTGCTGAATCTCCCCATCCCGCTCCCGTTCCCGGTCCCGGCGCACGCGCCGGGTGGCCCACTCCGCCCGCAGCCGCGACAGTCGATGCTGGAGCCAATCCAGACCGTCCAGCAGGTAGCGCCCAGTACGATCCATCAGCGCAAGCCAGGAAAGGCCCGTGAACAGGGTCACCCCGCCCAGGAACAACGCTAGCAACAACAAGCTCGCGCCCAGATAGCCGAACAGCCGTACCAGCAGGTGGGTAATCAGATCCCCGAGGATCCCGCCCGCGTCCAGGGGCAGCGGGACCGGGGTGTGCCCGAAGTGCAGGGTCGCGAGTCCGCACCCGGCGCCCACCGTCAGCAGGAATCCCACCCAGCGCAGCAGCAACAGACGCCCATCGAACCCTGCGCTGCGCAAGCGGTCCTGGTAGACGAGCCAGCCGCTGTAGACCGCCATCACCGGAAACAGGTAGGCCAAGTATCCAAACCCGGACAGGAACACGTCGGCGAACCAGGCCCCCGCCACACCCCCGTAGTTGCGCACCGGCCCGGCGCTGCCGCTGTGTGACCAGCTGGGATCTGCGGGATTATAGGTCGCTAACGCCACCAGCAGGTAGACACCCACCACGGTCAACAGGATCAGGATAGCCTCCCGCAACCCCCGATGGGGCGGGCGGGTCACGGAAGCGGCAGGGCTTTTTTTACGGGTTGCCTGGGCCAATTAAATAAAACCTATTTGTTAGATTAATCTCTTAACTTATTATAAACATGGCGGTTTCAATGACCAAGTGCAAAAAGTGCGGCATGATGCTGCCTGAAGTCGAAATCATCCGGAGTGAACAACTCGGCCGGACATTTAAAGCCCAACG